>NZ_JBHVXZ010000001.1:0-224448 GCF_042881395.1 Amycolatopsis sp. NPDC058278
GGCCCATGGGTGTGGTCTGGGCGATGGTGTTCCCGATGCTGGTCGTGCTGCTGTTCCTGCTGGCCGTGCTCGAGGTCTGGGGCCGCCGGTTCCTGCCGTGGCACCGCCGCGGCGACGGCCCCCGCATGGCGAGCGCGGTCGCGACCGAAGAGGTCGAAGCGATCCTCGGCGGCACGAAGCAGCATGAGCTCGAGCAGCGCCAGGTCCAGCTGATGCTGGTCGACGACGAGGCCGACGGCGCCCCGCCGCGCACCCACGTCGACCTCGACGCCGGGAAGATCGTCTTCCGGAAGTAGTGAGGGCCGCCCGAAGGCGGCCCTCACCTGCGCGAACTCAGTAGGTCATGGCCATCGCCGGGTCGGCCAGCAAGGCGCCGACGTCGGCCAGGAACTCCGAGCCCTGCTGGCCGTCGACCACGCGGTGGTCGAAGCTCAGGGACAGCTGGAGGACCTTGCGGACCTTGATCTCGCCGTCCACCACCCACGGCTGGTCCTTGATCGCGCCGAGGCACAGGATCGCGGACTCGCCCGGGTTGATGATCGGCGTTCCGGTGTCGACGCCGAACACGCCCACGTTCGTGATCGTGAACGTGCCGTTCGCCATGTCCGCCGGGGACGTCTTGCCCTCGCGGGCGACATCGGTGAGCGCCGTCAACGCCTGAGCCAGCTCCTTGAGCGACATCGAGTCGGCGTCACGGACCTTCGGCACGATCAGGCCGCGGGGCGTCGCCGCCGCGATCCCGAGGTGCACGTAGTCCTTGTAGACGATCTCCTGCGCCTGCTCGTCCCAGACCGCGTTGACGTCCGGAGTGCGCTTCGCCGCCAGGCACACGGCCTTCGCGGCGAACGTCAGCGGCGTGACCTTGACCCCGGCGAACTCCCGCGACTTCTTCAGCTTTTCGCGGAACTCCATCATCGACGTGACGTCGATGGTCAGGAACTCCGTGACGTGCGGAGCGGTGTACGCGCTCTGCACCATCGCGGCCGCGGTCATCTTCCGGACGCCCTTGATCGGCACGCGCCGCTCGCGGGTCTTCGGGTCGTAACCGGAGTCCGCAGTGGACACGACGGGTTCGGCCACGGCAGCCCCGTTGGCCGCCCGCTCGACGTCCTCGCGGGTGATCACGCCACCGGAAGCGCTTCCGGTCAGCGAGTGCAGGTCGACGCCGAGATCCTTCGCCAGCTTCCGCACCGGCGGCTTCGCCAGCGGGACGTACCCGCCACGCGGAGCCGCCACGGGAACCGCAGCGACCGGAGCAGGCGCGGGAGCAGGCGCCGGAGGAGCGGCGACAGCGGCCGCCGGAGCAGCCCCCTTCCGGGCCCGCCGCTGCGTGACGACGGCCTTGGAGCCGTAGCCGACCAGCGGCTTCATCTCTTCTTCTTCAACGGGAGCCGGCGCGGCGGCCGCAGGCGCGGGCGCGGGTGCGGCCGAACCACCCGGGTCGACGTCGATGGTGAGGATCGGCGTGCCGACCTCCACCGTCTGCCCCGGCTCGACGTGCAGCTCCGTGACGACCCCGGCCCACGGGATCGGCAGCTCGACGGCGGCCTTCGCGGTCTCGATCTCGACCACGATCTGGTTCACCGTCACGGTGTCGCCCGGCTTCACGTGCCAGGACAGGATGTCGGCTTCGGTCAGCCCCTCCGCCGTGTCGGCCAGGGGGAATTGTTTGTACGTGGGCATTGCGCGGATGTCCCCCTTACCAGGCGAGCGAGCGGTCGACGGTGTGCAGCACCCGGTCCAGGTCGGGGAGGTAGTGCTCCTCGAGCTTGGCCGGCGGGTACGGCGTGTCGAACCCGGTCACCCGGAGGACGGGTGCCTCCAGCGAGTAGAAGCACTCCTGCTGGACGCGCGCGGCGATCTCCGACGTCAGCGACGACTCCGACGGCGCCTCCGAGAGCGCGATCAGCCGTCCGGTCTTGCGCACCGACTCGAACACCGGGCCGAGGTCCAGCGGCGAGAGCGTGCGCAGGTCGATGACCTCGAGCGACTTGCCTTCGTCCTCGGCCGCGGCGGCCGCGTCGAGGGCGACCTTCACCGACGGGCCGTACGCGACGACCGTCGCCGTCGTGCCTTCGCGCACGACCTGCGACGAGAAGCACGAGACCGGCGTCCCGGCGACGTCGATTTCGGCCCGCAGCGCACCCGAGTGGTACAGCCGCTTCGGCTCGAAGAACAGGACCGGGTCGTCCGACTTGATCGCCTGCTGGATGCCCCAGTAGGCGTCGACGGCGTTCGAAATGGACACGACCTTGAGGCCGGGGATGTGCGCGAACAGCGACTCCGGCGACTCCGAGTGGTGCTCGACCGCGCCGATCCCGCCGCCGAAGGGCACCCGGATCACGACCGGCATCTTGATCTTGCCCTGCGTCCGGTAGTGCAGCTTCGCCAGCTGCGAGGAGATCTGGTCGAAGCCGGGGAAGATGAAGCCCTCGAACTGGATCTCGCACACCGGCCGGAAGCCGCGCACGGCCAGGCCGACCGCGGTGCCGATGATCCCGGACTCCGCCAGCGGCGTGTCCAGCACGCGCTGCTCGCCGAAGTCCTTCTGCAGGCCGTCGGTGATCCGGAAGACGCCGCCGAGCTTGCCGACGTCCTCCCCCATGATCAGGACCTTCGGGTCTTCTTCCATCGCGCGGCGCAGGCCGAGGTTGAGCGCCTTGCCGATGGTGAGTTTCTGGAGGTCGGTCATCAGTGCTCACCCGCCGATACGAAGCCGTCGAGGTAGGACAGGAACTCTTCGCGCTGCGCGTCCAGCACCGGGTTGCCCTCGGCGTAGACGTTGCTGAAGATCCGCTCCGGCGGTGGCTCCGGCATGTTGAACGTGTACTCGCGCAGGTCGGCGGCGAACGCGTCGGCATCGGCCTGGACACTGTCGAAGTAGTCGTGGTCGGCGTAGCCGTTGCGGGCCAGGTACGCGCGGACGCGCTCGATCGGGTCCTTGAGCTTCCACTCCTCCAGCTCGTCGGAGAGCCGGTAGCGGGTGGGGTCGTCGGTCGTCGTGTGCGCGTCCATCCGATAGGTGAACGCCTCGATCAGCACCGGGCCGTTGCCGTGCCGGCACTCGTCGAGCGCCCAGCGGGACACCGCCAGGCAGGCCAGGACGTCGTTGCCGTCGACGCGGATGCCGGGGAAGCCGTAGCCGCGGGCGCGCTGGTACAGCGGCAGGCGCGACTGGCGCTCGGTCGGCTCGGAGATCGCCCACTGGTTGTTCTGGCAGAAGAACACGAGCGGCGCGTCGTAGACGGCGGCCCAGACGAATCCTTCGTGGACGTCACCCTGCGAAGTGGCACCGTCGCCGAAGTAGCAGATCGTCGCTTCGCCGTCGTCGTCGCCGACCTTGCCCTCGAACTTCTGGCCCATCGCGTAACCGGCGGCGTTGAGCACCTGGTTGCCGATCACGATGGTGTACGGGTGGAAGCCGTGGCCCCGGTAGTCCCAGCCGCTGTGGTCGGTGCACCGGAAGATGCCCAGCAGGTCCTTCATGTCGACCCCGCGCGCGTACGCGACGCCGTGCTCGCGGTAGCTGGGGAACGCCATGTCGTTCGCCTTGAGGGCGCGGCCGGAGCCGATCTGCGCGGCCTCCTGGCCGAGCAGCGGGACCCAGATGCCGAGCTGGCCCTGGCGCTGCATGGCGTTCGCCTCGCGGTCGGCCCGCCGGACCAGCACCATGTCGCGGTAGAGGCCGCGGAGTGCTTCGGCGTCGACGTCCTCGACGTACTTGTCGAACTGGGGCGAGGGAACCCGTTCGCCTTCGGGGGTGAGCAGCTGAGTCAGCTCAGCGCCACCTTCGCTGGTCGCTCGCAATCCGGCGATCACCTGTTCGGGGGAGGGCTGGGCCGCGACCGCGGCGGGGCCGTCTCCAGGCTCCGGGTGCGTCCACTGTTCGGACGGCATGCGCTGTACTCCTCGGTGTCGGTGCCTCTGGCGGCCGCTTGTGGCGACCACAGCGACTGCACCGGCGGGGACCAGCGCATCGGGTCCGAAGCGCTCGGTCACCGTCGGCGTTGACGGTTCTCGCCGACATCCTGGCACGAAGGTCCGCGCTTTGGTGAGTCACGGATACTGATTTGTTGCTGAGAAAGGGGTCCTGAACAGGGAAAACGCTAGGAAGCCCGAGCATCGGACCTACGAGAGTCGGGTGCCGGTCGCCGTGCTCACCAGGCGTGGCGTGATCGTGTGATCGCGTGATCACCCGCGTGCGCGACGCCGTTGTGATGTGCCGCACGCTCTCCCCCGCGTGGCACGATGGGCCACGTGGAGCAGAAATCCGTGCGTGAATCCGTCGTGTCGTCGTGGACCAACGACGTCATCCCGAGTCTGTCCGGGCTGGTGGCGATCCCCGCCTTGTCCCCGGCCTTCGACGCCGAATGGGCGAAGAGCGGCCACCTCGCCGCCGCCGTCGACCACGTCCGCGAGTGGATCGCCGGGCGTGACCTGCCCGGCGCCACCCTCGAGGTCGTCCGGCTCGGAGACCGGACCCCGCTGTTGCTCGTCGACGTCCCGGCGACCCCGGGCGCGGCGGACAAGGGCACCGTCCTGATGTACGGCCACCTGGACAAGCAGCCCCCGGTGGGCGGCTGGTCCGAGGGCCTCGACCCGTGGACCCCGGTGATCCGCGACGGCCGGCTGTACGGCCGCGGGTCCGTCGACGACGGCTACTCCGGCTACTCGGCGACGACGGCGATCGAGGCCGTGCACGCCGCCGGCGGCGAGCACGCCCGCGTCGTGCTGCTCCTGGAGACCGGCGAGGAGTCCGGCAGCCCGGACCTGCCCGCCTACGTCGAGCACCTGGCCGACCGCATCGGCCACGTCTCGCTGGTGGTCTGCCTCGACGCCGGCGGCAGCGACTACGAGCGGTTGTGGCTGGTCACGAGCCTGCGCGGGATGCTGCACCTCGACGTCACGGTGCAGCTGCTGGGTTCGGCGCAGCACTCCGGCATCGCGAGCGGTGTCGTCGCGAGCTCGTTCCGGATCCTGCGGCACCTGATCGAACGCCTCGAGGACAGCGCGACTGGCGAACTGCTGCTGGACGAGCTCAAGGTCGACGTCCCAGCGAACCGGCTCTCGGAGCTCAAGGCCGTCTCGCAGGACTTCCCGGAGGCGCTGTCGAAGGCGTTCCCGCTGGTCGAAGGCGGGCGCGTGATCACGGAGGACGCGCTGGAGCTGATGCTCAACAACGCGTGGCGCCCGACGCTGTCGGTGATCGGGGCCGACGGCTTCCCGAAGCCCGCCGACGCCGGGAACGTCCTGCGCGAGAGCACCACCCTGACACTGAGCTTCCGCCTGCCGCCAACGGCCGACGCCGAGAAGGCGCTCGAAGCCGTGAAGCGCGTCCTGACCACCGACGTCCCGTACGGCGCGAAGGTGACGCTCGGCTCTCCGCAGGCGGAGAGCGGCTGGAACGCGCCGACCGAATCGCCGTGGCTGACGACGGCCCTGCGCACGGTCAGCGACGAGGTCTTCGGCCGTCCCCACCGCGCGACCGGCATGGGCGGCTCGATCCCGTTCATGGGCCTGCTCTCGCGGAAGTACCCGGACGCGCAGTTCCTGGTCACCGGGGCGTGCGGGGCGGACTCGAACATCCACGTGCCGGACGAGTGGCTGCACCTGGACTACGCGCAGCAGGTCACCGAGGCCGTCGCGCACATCCTGGACGCCCACGCGCGCGGCTAACCGCAGGCCTCGCGCAAGGTCGCGGCGGCCGTCTCCAGGTAGGCCGGGAACTCCTGCTTCCCGCCTTCGTCGATCCAGCGGTCGAAGGCGTCGCCGAAGACGATCGCCGCGACCTGCGCCGCCGGTTTCGCCAGCTCGGGACGGGTTCCCCGGCGTTCCAGGGCGTCCTGGATCGCGGCCGTGATCGCCGCGCCCTTGCTCCGCTCGCGTTCGCGGAGTTCGGCGCTCGAAGCGATCACGGCCCGGCGTTCCGGCGACGGGTCGACGAGCCGCGTGACCCGGGTGCCGACCTCGACGAGCGCGCCGAGAGCCGTGCGAAGCGGCGACTCCGCCTCTTCGGCGGCGAGGACGGCTTCGGCGACCGCGGGCGGTAGCTGCTCCGCGCCGGCGAAGAGGACTTCGCGCTTGTCGGGGAAGTAGCGGAAGTACGAGCGGCGCGTGATCCCGGCGCGCTCGGCGATCTGCGTGATCGTCACGGCGTCGTACCCGTGCTCGGCGAACAGCTCCAGCGCGGCTTTCCGCAGCCGGTCCGCGGTCCCGGGATCCCATCTGGCCACGCCTCACCCTAACCGACGTCTCAGTGTGTCATCACGTGCTAGGGTCAGTGACGACACACTGAGACATCACTGGAGGTCGACATGGAGATCTGGGTGCTGGGAGCCTTGGGCCGCACGGGTCGCGGTATCACCGCTGAGCTGGCCGCAAGGGGCCTGCCGCCCGTGCTGGTCGGGCGCGACCGGGAACGCTTGGCGGCGACCGGCTCGAAGTTCGTCGTCGCCGACGGCGTCGAGGCCATCGCCGCGGAGATCCGGCGGCAGCGGCCGGCTGTCGTCGTCAACACGATCGGCGAGTACGCCGCCACGGCCGAGACGATCGCGCGAGCTTGCCTGCCCGGTGGCCATTACGTCGACATGGCCGCGGACCTCGCCGCCGTTTCGCGGCTGCTCGACCTGCACGAGGAGGCCCTGGCCGGTGGCAGCACCTTCGTGACCGGCGCCGGCTTCGGCGTCCTGGCCACGGAATCCGTCGTGGCGAAGCTGTGCGAAGGACGCGACACCCCGAGCCGCGTGCAGGTCGACGCGCTGGCGTCCGTCGCCATCGAAGCAGGAGCCGTGGGGGTCGCGTTGGCCGCCAGCGTCGTGGACGGCCTCACCACGGCCAGGCCCGGCGCTGCCCCGAGGACCATCGCCCTGCCGGACGGCGAGTCGGTGCGGGCGGCGGGCCTTCCCACCGGTGAGCTGATCGCCGCCCGGCGCGCGTCCGGCGCGCCGGACGTCACGGTCACCTCCGCGCTGGCGCCGGCCGCTCCGGTGGTCCGGGCGCTCCTGCCCCTGCTCGGCCGGGTGGTGTCGATCCCGGTCGTGCGCCGGTTCGCGGTCGGGCGGCTGGCCAGGGTGACGACGAAGGCCGCGCCACGCCCTCGCACGCACTCCTGGGGCCACGCCGTCGTCACCTGGCCGGACGGCACGACGCGCGAAGGCTGGCTCCGCGCCGGCGAGGGCATGGACTTCACCACGGCGGTCGTGGCCGAAGTCGCGGCCCGCCTGGCCCGCGGCGAGGGCAAACCCGGCGCGCACACCCCGGCGTCGGCCCTCGGCGCGGAAGTCGCCGAAGCGGCGGGCGGCACCTTCCTGCTCTAGCCGAGCCGGGTCAGCTGGACCGAAACGTCCAAAGTGGATTGACCGCCGCCGGTGAAGATGCCCTTCAACGGCGCCACGTCGGCGTAGTCCCGGCCCATCGCCACCCACACGTGCCGCGGCCCGACCGGGATCGCGTTCGTCGGGTCGTACGCCCACCACCCGCCGGTCCAGACGTCGACCCACGCGTGGGACTCGCCCTCGACCACCTCGCCGAGCTTCGCGTCCGGTTTCGTGTGCAGGTAGCCGGACACGTACCGGGCCGGGACGCCGATCGCCCGCAGCATCACCAGCGTCACGTGCGCGAAGTCCTGGCACACGCCTTTGCGCGCCTGCCAGGCGTCCGTCGCGGTCGAGTGGACGCCCGTGGTGCCGGGCTGGTACTTGAGCTGCTTGTTCACCCACTCGCACACCGCCAGCACCGCGTCCGCCGGGTCCAGGCCGCGGCGCAGCGCGCGGGCTTCGCGCGCCAAGGCGAGGTCGCGCGGGGTGTAGTCGGTCGGGGTCAGGTACTCGGTGCGGTGGTCGACGACCGTCTCCGAACGCAAGTCCTTCCACGACGCCGTCCGGATCGGTTCCGCCTCGTCCGCCGTCTCGACCACCGAGGTCGCCAGCACCGTGAACTCCGTGTGCGGCGCGTGGAGGTCGAACGACGTCACGACCGTGCCCCAGTAGTCCGTGTACCGGTACGCGCGGGTGGCCGGGGCCGTCTCGATGCGGGTCGCCACCGTCGTCTGGCGGCGGTCCGAGCGCGGGGTCAGCCGGGCCTCGTTGTACGACTGCGTCGCCGGTGTCGCGTACCGGTACCCGGTCCGGTGCGCCACCCGCAGCTGCCACGTCACAGCGAAACCTCCGCGCCGCTCCACGCCACCCACGGCGACGTGCTGAAGTACTGCATCGACACCGCTTCGCCGATCTCCTTGATCGACGTCTGCAACGCACCGAGCCGCCGGGGGAGGTCGGTGAGCAGCTCCGACGGGCGGAGGAACTCCAGTTCGCTGCGGGCCCGGCCGAGCTCGCGCAGGGCCTCGGACTTCTCGTTGGTGCGCGCGCCGCCGCCCGGGTCGAGCCGCTGCAGGCACTCCTCGGCCTGCCGCAGCGCGTGGAACACCGAGCGCGGGAACAGCGTGTCCCGCAACAGGAACTGCACGACGCGGCCGGCGTCCAGGGCACCCCGGTAGGTGCGCAGGTAGGTGTCCTGCGCGCCGGCCGAGCGCAGCACGGTGATCCAGCCCGGCGAGGACGCGCGGTCCGCGACCCGGGACAGCAGCAGCCGCACCACCATGTCGGCGCGTTCGATCGAGCGGCCCAGCACCATGAACAGCCAGCCGTCGTCCCGGCTCATCGTCGAGTCGGCCAGCCCGGCGAACATCGCCGCGCGCTCCTCGACGAAGGACAGGAACGCGTGCGGCCCGGCGCGCCGGGCGTAGCGCTGCCGGTCGGGCACCGCGTTCCAGGTCGCGTTCAGGCATTCCCACAGCTCGGTCGAGACGACTTCGCGGGCGCCGCGGGTGTTCTCGCGCGCCGAGTTGATCGAGCCGACGATCGACGCGGGGTTGTCCTTCCCGTACGCCACCAGCTCGGTCAGCTTCCACACGTCCAGTGACTCCGCGCCCGCCGGGTCGATGCCCAGGACGGCCAGGAGCTGGCGGCTCGCGTGGTCCGGGTCGACGGTCGCGTCTTCCAGCAGCTGGTGGACCGAGACGTTGAGGATCCGGGAGGTGTCGTCGGCGCGTTCGACGTACCGGCCGATCCAGTACAGCGACTCCGCGTTGCGTGCGAGCATGCGAACCTCCCTAGCTCTGTTGTTGCTGCTGCTGTTGCTGCTGCTGGGACGTCGTCAGCTCGGGCCCCTGCTCGGTGACCAGTCCATCCACAGTGGACATGGCACCGAGTGCGGGTTGCTCCAGCTCGCGTTCGGCCGTGGACGCGCGGGACGCCAGTACCCAGGTGTCCTTCGAGCCACCGCCCTGCGAAGAGTTGACGACCAGGCTGCCCTCCGGCAGCGCCACCCGGGTCAGGCCGCCGGGGAGCACGAAGATCTCCTTGCCGTCGTTGACGGCGAACGGCCGCAGGTCGACGTGCCGCGGCGCGAGCCGGTCGCCCACCTTGGCCGGCACGGTCGAGAGCTGGACCACCGGCTGCGCGATCCAGCCGCGCCGGTGCGCGCGGACCTTGCGCCGCAGCGTGTCCAGCTCCTTCTTCGTCGCCTCCGGGCCGAACACGATCCCGTAGCCGCCGGAGCCCTCGACCGGCTTGATGACCAGCTCGTCGAGGTGGGCCATGACGTGGTCGAACTCGTCCGGCAGCCAGCAGCGGAAGGTGTCCACATTGGGCAGCAGCGGCTTTTCGTTCAGGTAGTACTTCACCATCTCCGGCACGTAGGTGTAGACGAGCTTGTCGTCGCCGACGCCGTTGCCGATCGCGTTCGCGATCACGACGTTGCCCGCCCGGGCCGCGTTCTGGACGCCGGCGACGCCGAGCACGGAGTCCGGCCGGTAGTGCACGGGATCGAGGAACTCGTCGTCGATCCGCCGGTAGATGACGTCGACCGGGCGCTCGCCCTCGGTGGTCCGCAGGTAGACGACGTTGTCGCGGCAGAACATGTCGCGGCCTTCGACGAGCTCGACACCCATCAGCCGCGCCAGCAGCGAGTGCTCGAAGTACGCCGAGTTGTGGATGCCGGGGGTGAGCACGACGACCGTCGGGTCGGCGACGTTCGCCGCGGCCGCCGCGCGCAGCGCCCGGAGCAGGTGTGACGCGTAGTCACCGACCGGGCGCACGCGGTGCTGGGCGAACAGGTCCGGGAACACCCGGGCCATCGTGCGCCGGTTCTCCATCACGTACGACACCCCGGACGGGTTGCGGAGGTTGTCCTCGAGCACCCGGAACGTGCCCTCTTCGTCCCGCACCAGGTCCACACCGGACACGTGGAGGCGCACACCGTTCGGCGGGGTGATGCCGAACGCCTCCCGCTGGAAGTGCGCGCAGGTGGTGATCAGCCGCCGCGGCAGCACGCCGTCGCGCAGGATCTGCCGGTCGCCGTAGACGTCCGCGAGGAACGCCTCGAGCGCGCGGACGCGCTGGGCGACACCGCGTTCGAGCTTCGTCCACTCGGCGGCCTGGATCACCCGCGGGACGAGGTCCAGCGGGAACGGCCGCTCCTGCCCGGACAGCGAGAACGTGATGCCCTGGTCGACCATCGCCCGGTCCAGCGCGAGCGACCGCGAGTTCAGGTCGTGCGCGTCGAGGGCCGCGATCGATTCGTACAGCGCCCGGTACGGGCCGCGGACCGTGCCGTCGGCGGCGAACATCTCGTCGTACGCGCCGGCGTGCGGCCGCGCCGGCGAGAGGTACCCCTCGAACCGGTCTCCCGGACGGGTGATCCGGCTGGTCGCCGCCGTCCTCGCGCGTCGACCGGACGGGGGCAGCCGCGGCGGGGTGGCGTTCATGGTCGACATCCTTACCCACGCCCCGGGGTGGGCGCGATACCCGCGGTGCGACGCGCGCCGTCGTAAACATCGCCGTAACTTCACAGTGCTGTGCTTTGGTATGGATGAGTGGCAATATGCGTGCTCTCACGAACTGAGAACTACGAGGAGTGACGACGTGGCCCGAGGAACCCAGCTCAAGGCGATCGCCCTGCTGCCTGCGTTCGCCCTGGTCGGCTTGACCGTGGCGTGCGGAGCGGGAGGGAGTGGCGCGGGCGACGTCAAGCCCAGCAGCTCGGCCGCTGCCCCGGGCGCCGGCGGTGACTTGGGCGCGGTCGCCAAGGACGACAAGCTGGCGGCCATGGTGCCGGACGCGGTCAAGACGGACGGCAAGATCCTGGTCGGCCAGGACCAGAGCTACCCGCCGAACGAATTCCAGGACGAGAGCGGCAAGGTCACCGGCTTCGACGTGGACCTCGGCACCGCGATCGGGCAGAAGCTCGGCCTGAAGATGGAGTTCCAGAACGCCGCCTTCGACGGGATCATCCCGGGCATCCAGGCCGGCAAGTACGAGCTGGCGATGTCGTCGTTCAGCGTCAAGGCCGAACGGCTCCAGATCGTCGACATGGTCAGCTACTACAAGGCGGGGACGTCGCTCGGCGTGCTCAAGGGCAACCCCGACAAGCTGAACGTCGACGACCTGTGCGGCAAGAAGATCGGCGTGCAGAAGGGCACCACGCAGGTCGACGACCTGCAGACCCGCTCGCAGAAGTGCACCTCGGCGGGCAAGCCGGCGATCGACGTCACCCAGCTGCAGGCGCAGACCGACGTGAACCTCGCGCTCACCGCGAAGCGGGTGCAGGGCGAGCTGGCCGACTCCCCGGTCGTCGACTACGCGGTCAAGCAGACGAACGGGCAGCTGGAGGTCGTCGGCGAGCCGTACGACACGGCGCCCTACGGCATCATCCTGAAGAAGGACAGCGGCGACTACGGCAAGGCGGTCCAGTCGGCGGTCCAGGCCCTGATCGACGACGGCACCTACAAGAAGATCCTCGACAAGTGGGGTCTGTCGGCGGCCGGCGCGGTCACCAAGTCGGAACTCAACCCGGCGGCGTCCTGAGCCGGCTAGAGAGGGCTTAGCCAGTGTCCAGTTCTTCCGACGCGCCTCCCGATGAGCGGGAGGCCGTCGACACCAAACCCATCAAGGCCGTCCCGGTGCGCCACTACGGGCGCTGGGTGGCCGGGGTGGTCGTCCTCTTCATCGCCTTCATCGTCGTTCGCAGCATCGTCACGAACGACAACTTCGCCTGGCCCGTCGTCTGGGACTACATGTTCAACGACCGCGTGCTGCGCGGTCTCCAGAACACCCTGATCCTGACCGTGATCTCGATGCTCATCGGCATCGTGGGCGGGGTCCTGCTGGCGGTGATGCGGCTGTCGCCGAACCCGCTGACCAAGGGCGCCGCCGGCATCTACATCTGGTTGTTCCGCGGCACCCCGCTGATCACGCAGCTGGTGTTCTGGAACTTCCTCGCGTTCGCCTACCCGCGGCTCGGCCTGGGGATCCCCTTCGGGCCCGAGTTCGTTTCGTGGGGCACGAACGACCTGATCAACCAGTTCACGGCGTCACTGCTCGGCCTCGGGCTGAACGAGGCCGCGTACATGGCGGAGATCGTGCGCGGTGGTATCCAGTCGATCGACAGCGGCCAGCTGGAGGCGGCGTCCGCGCTCGGCATGAAGCGGACGACCACGTTGCGGCGCATCGTGCTGCCGCAGGCGATGCGGGTGATCGTGCCGCCCACCGGCAACGAGACGATCGCGATGCTCAAGACCACGTCACTGGTGGTCGCGATCGGCTACTACGAGCTGATGGTCGCGGTCCAGACCATCTACGCGCAGAACTTCAAGACGATCCCGCTGCTGCTCACCGCGGTGATCTGGTACCTGTTCATGACGTCGATCCTGACCGTCATCCAGCTCCAGATCGAGAAGTACTTCGCCCGGGGTACCTCGCAGGGCGTGGTCCAGCGGCAAGGCTGGGCGACGAGGTTGTTCAGCCGGGGTGGAGGAAACGTCACATGACCCCCGTGGTGTCCGCCCAGAAGATCTACAAGAGCTTCGGCAGCGTCGACGTCCTCAAGGGCATCGACCTCGAGGTGCACGAGCGGGAGGTGCTCTGCCTGATCGGGCCGTCCGGCTCGGGCAAGTCGACGCTGCTGCGCTGCATCAACCACCTCGAGAAGATCGACGCCGGCCGGCTCTACGTCGACGGCGTGCTCGTCGGCTACCGGCAGCGCGGCGACAAGCTGCACGAGCTGCGCGAGAACGAGGTCGCGTTCCAGCGCAAGGACATCGGCATGGTGTTCCAGCGCTTCAACCTCTTCCCGCACATGACGGCGCTCGAAAACATCATGGAGGCGCCGGTCCAGGTCCGGCGCGAGCCGAAGGCCCAGGTGCGGGAGCGCGCGCTGGAGCTGCTGGACCGCGTCGGCCTCGCGGACAAGGCGAAGAACTACCCCGCGCAGCTGTCCGGCGGGCAGCAGCAGCGCGTCGCGATCGCCCGGGCGCTGGCGATGCAGCCGAAGCTGATGCTGTTCGACGAGCCGACGTCCGCGCTGGACCCGGAGCTCGTCGGCGACGTCCTGGGCGTGATGAAGCAGCTCGCCAAGGACGGCATGACCATGGTCGTCGTCACGCACGAGATGCAGTTCGCGCGCGAGGTGGCCGACAAGGTCCTGTTCATGGACGGCGGGGTCGTCGTCGAGGAGGGACCGCCCGAGCAGGTCATCGGGAGCCCGCGTGAGGAGCGGACCCAATCGTTCCTCGCCCGGGTGCTGAACCCCAACGCCTGAGGCTGTGACATCCGGGGCTTCGCCCCGGGCCGGGGGCTTCGCCACCCGGAGCCCCCGAAAGAAGCAGAGTGCGGCGGAAACGGTGTTCCGGCACCGTTTCCGCCGTTTTTTCGCTACCTTGATGGCGGGGTGACGGAGGGGGAGCCGCTCATGACGACCGAAAGCGTGCTGCCGCCGCTGGACCCCTTCGCGGGCATCCCGGACCGCCGCTACGAGGTCAAGGCCTCCGAACTGCTCAAACCCGGCAACGCGGGCCTGATGCGCTGGCGGCGTCAGGCCACGAACGCCCCGATCGTCTACGTCGAGGACGCCTACATCACCGGGACGCTGGACCTGCGGGCCGCGGACCTGAAGTACCTGTTCCGGTTCGAGCGCTGCCGGTTCGAGCAGCCGCCGGACGTGCGCGAGGCGAACCTGCTCGGGCTCGTGTTCCGCAAGTGCTGGCTGCCCGGGCTCAAGGCCCGCAACATGCGCAGCCGCAACGACGTCCGGCTGATCCGCAGCGTCGTGCAGGTCGACGGGGACCGGCGGGAGATCGAAGAGACGACCGTGCAGCGCGGCGACGACCGCGAACGCGGCATGCCGAACGCCGCGGTCAACCTGACCGACGCGGTGATCGAGGGCTCGATGGTGCTCACCCGCACCGTCATCTCCCACCCGCACGGCAAGGCGATCCAGGCCGACCGGCTCGTGCTGACCGGCGCGCTGCTGGCCTACCGGATGGTCGCGAACGGCGAAGTCCGGCTCCCCGGTGTGCGGACCGGCGGTAACGTGAATTTCTCGGGCGCCACGCTGAACAACCCGGACGGCTTCGCGCTCAACGGCAACGGCCTGCACATCGGCGGCAGCCTGCTGTGCGAAGTCGACAACTACGGGCCGGCCAGCCAGCGCAAGCGGTTCTCCGCCACCGGGATCATGTACCTGCCGAGCGCCACGGTGGACAGCGACATCTCGCTGCGCGAGGCCAAGCTGACGGTGTCCCAGCACGGGCCGATCGCCGTCGACGCGTGGAAGTCCAACGACCCGTACATCGACCCCCGGCCGGCGCTGGTCGCCGACCGGATGCGCGTCGACGGGAACGTCGAGCTGTCGGACGGCCTGCAGGCGCTGGGCACGCTGCGCATGGTGAACGCCCGGATCGGCGGCTCGCTGCGGCTGGCCGGCGCCGAGATCCGGGTCGAGCGCGGCAAGACGGTGCCGTACTACGACCGCGCGCTGCACCTCGACGGCACCGAGATCGGCGGCGACATCGAGGCGACGAGCCTGCGCGTCCCGGCCGGACAGCTGCGCCTGGCCGACGTCACCGTCGGCGGCAACTTCCTGGCCTGGAACTCGATGTTCCGCCACCCCGACCGGGACGTCTTCTCCGCCCGCCGGTCGAAGATCGCGGGCAACTTCCAGCTCACCGACGCCACCATCCACGGCACGCTGCGCCTGCAGGGTGTGGACGTCGGCGGCAGCATCAACCTGGCGGGCACCCGGCTGACGGACCCGGGCCGCCGTGCGACCAGCAGTTATTCCCTCGACGTCCGCACCGGCCGGGTCGGCCGCGACCTGACGCTCCGGGACAACAACGGCCGCCCGTTCGTGGCCGAAGGCGGCGTCAACCTCGACGGCGCCCAGGTCGCCCGGCGCGTGGACCTGCGCGGATCCCAGCTCGGTTCGCTACCGCCGTTCGGCGTGGCTCTCGACGCGGGCGACGTCGCCTCGGACGAGTTCATCCTGACCCCGAGCAGCCCACCGACGGGCCGGATCGTGCTGCGCAGAGCCCACTGCGGAACGCTGAGCGACAACGAGCAGTTCTGGGCGGCCTCCGACGGCATCGAGCTGGAGGACTTCCGCTACGACGCGCTCAAGAAGGGCATCCCCCTCGCCGACGACAAGGCGCTGGACGACCGCATCGAGCTCCTGCGCAGCGCGATGCGCGGTTACCGGCCAGGTCCGTACGACCAGCTGGCGCACATGCTCCGCGCGGCGGGAAACGAAGAGCACGCCTCGACGGTGGCCCTGCGCAAGCAACAGTTCCGCTACGAGGCGCTGGCGCGCGGCTTCAAGTTCTTCGGCCCGGGGGTGCGGCTGTGGAGCTGGCTCCAGCGCTCGATGGTCGGCTACGGCTACCGCCCGGTCCGCGCGCTCGGCTGGCTCCTGACGCTGCTGGTCCTGGGCAGCCTGTGGTTCGGCTTGGGCACCGACGACTGCGTTCACGACAAGTCCGGCCGCTTCGTGGCGAGCGGCCCCCGGTGCGTAGTGAACCAGCAGGACACGGGGCTCCAGTGGAACCCGGTGATCTACACGGCGGACCTGCTGGTCCCGATCGTGGACTTCGGCAACAAGTCGAGGTGGTACATGCACGGCCCGGACAACTGGGTGGCGGCGGGCTTCACGGCCTCGGGCTGGATCCTCGCGACCACCGTGGCGGCCGGCGTGAGCCGCATGCTGCGCCGGGAGAACTGAGCCGGGCCCGGCCCGAGACCCCCAAACCAGCCCCCACCCTCTCCGGGGGGCGTCCCCAGGTCCAGTCTACCCGCGGGGTCCGACAAGCCCGGCCGTAACAGCGTTTCCGGCCCTGGCTGTCCACATCACCCTCCCGCCATCCACAGCCGGGTATCCGGCGGTCAGTGACCTCGGCAAGCGGGCCTCCGTCGGTGCGAAGTTCCGCGGGCGCAACCGGCGCGGGCTCCGGCGGTGGAACACCCTGTCCACCATCACCGACGCCGAGCCCGGGCGGCGGTTCGGCTTCGAGGTCACCTCGGTCGCCGGGTTGCCCGTTGCGCGCTGGCAGTGCGACTTCGAACCCGCCCGCGACGGGTGTGTCGTCGTCGAAAGCATGTGGGAGCGGCGGCCGGGGTGGTTCAAGGTCGCGAGCTCGACCGTGACCGGGGTCTGGGACCGCGAACAGGCCAACATCGCCGCCGCCACCCTGGCCCGGCTGAAGCGGGCAGCCGAAGCTAGTCGATGAAGCGGGACCAGAACGGGATGTAGCGGGGGCCGTCCGGTGGGGCCGTGCTGATCCCGCCCGTCGCGAACTCGCGGTGCAGGTAATCGCGCAGGTCACTGCCGTAGACGATGATGTCCGTCTGGTACACCGACAGCACCGGGTAGCCCACCGTGCCGGCCAGGCCGGGCAGATATCGGTGCCCGCACACCGGCACCAGCTGCGGCACGTCGGCCAGGCGCCGCCGGGCTTCGCGGACGGCGTCCTCCGGGCCGACCGGGCGCGTGCCCCAGTCCGGCAGCCAGAAGCCGTTGTGCTCGACGTCGTACAGCACGCCGTCGACCGGCCATGCCAAACGTTTGCGCAGCTGCTCGGTGTTGCCGCAGCGCCAGTCGGGCCAGCGGTCGCCGATCGGGACGCCGGCGGCCAGGAACGTCCGGTGGTCCGCGGCGAAGCGGAAGCCGAACCGGCGCTCGACGTCGTCGAGCTCGGTTTCGCTCAGCCCGGGACGCACGGGTTCCCGGAGGCTCTCCTGCAGGTGCCGCGCCTCCTCCGGAGTGAGGGCGCCGGCCGGTTGGACGGGGGTCATGGCCCGAGCCTAAGCGGCGGCTCACCCGCCCGCGCGTCCTTTTTCGCACCGACCTGGGAGGTCCACTACGGGGTGAGTTTGTTCTCTCATCGGGCGGACCGCGGAACAGAGCGTGAGCGCGTGTAGTTCACTCATGCCGTGACTTCTCCACGACCGCAGAGCCGCGTGCGCGCCCCCGAGCTGCGCGGCGACGTCTGGCTGAACACCGGCGGCCGCCCGATCACCCTCGCCGAGCTGCGCGGCCGCGTCGTGCTGCTGGACTTCTGGACCAGCGGCTGCATCAACTGCCTCCACGTGCTCGACGAGCTGCGTCCGCTGGAAGCCGAGTTCGCGGACGTGCTGGTCACCATCGGTGTCCACTCGCCGAAGTTCCTGCACGAGGGCGAGCGCGCCTCGATCGAGGCCGCGGTCCGCCGCTACGAGGTGCACCACCCGGTGGTCAACGACCCCGAGATGGAGCTGTGGTCGCAGTACGCGGTGCGCGCGTGGCCGACGCTCGTCGTCGTCGATCCCGAGGGGTACGTCGTGCACGTCGCCGCGGGCGAAGGGCACGAAGAGGCGCTTCGCCGCGTCATCGCGGACCTCGTGAAGAAGCACGAAGCCAAGGGGACGCTGCGCCGCGGCGGCAGCCCGTACGTGCCGGTCGAGGAGCAGCCCGGCGAGCTTCGGTTCCCGAGCAAAGCCGTCGCCACCGCCGAGGGACGCGTCCTGGTCGCCGACACCGGGCACCACGCCATCGTCGAGTTCGCTTCGGACGGCGAGACCGTCATCCGCCGCTTCGGCAGCGGGGCCCGCGGGAGCCAGGACGGTCCGTTCGACATCGCGACCTTCACCGAGCCGTCGGGCATCGCCCTCCTCCCCTACGACATCGCCGAGCGCGTCGGCTATCACGCCGTCGTCGCCGACACGGCCGGTCACCGGCTGCGCGGCCTCGACCTGATCACCGGCGAGGTGACGACGGTCGCCGGCACCGGCGCGCAGTGGCGCAACGGGCCGGACTCGGGCAAGGCCGCCGAGGTCGACCTCACGAGCCCGTGGGACGTCGCCTGGTGGGGACCGGCCGGCGGGGTCGTCGTCGCCATGGCGGGCAACCACACGCTGAGCGTGTTCGACCCGGTCGGCGGCACCATCCGCCGCTTCGCCGGGACGACCGTCGAAGGCCTTCGCGACGGCGAGGCCGGCGAAGCGTTCTTCGCGCAGACGTCCGGCCTGGCCGTGGACGGCGACAAGCTGTGGCTCGTCGACGCGGAGACGTCGGCGCTGCGCTGGATCGAGCCCGACGGCGAGTCGTTCACCGTGCAGACCGCGATCGGCGTCGACCTGTTTTCCTTCGGCCACACCGACGGCCCGGCCGATCAGGCGCTGCTCCAGCACCCGCTGGGCCTCGCCGTGCTGCCCGGCGACAAGATCGCGATCGCCGACACCTACAACGGCGCGGTTCGCCGCTTCGACGTCTTCACCCGCCAGGTGACCACGATCGCCACCGGGCTCGCCGAGCCGCAGGGGCTGCTGCTGCACGACGGCGAACTGCTCGTCGTCGAGTCCGCGGGCAACCGCATCGGCCTGCTCCCGACGACCGAGCCGACGCTCGTCACCGGCGACGCGCACGCGGTCCGCCGCCCGCCGACGGTGCTCGCCCCCGGCGAGATCGACTTTTCGGTGGTGTTCACGGCCCCGCCGGGCGAGAAGCTGGACGACCGCTTCGGCCCGTCGACGCGGCTCGAGATCAGCGCGTCGCCGCCATCGCTGCTGGCCGCCGGCGGCGGGACCGGCACGGACCTGACCCGCAAGATCCGCCTGGCCCCGGGGGTTGCGGAGGGCGTCCTGCAGGTCGTCGCGCAGGCCGCGAGCTGCGATGACGGCGGCGAGCACCCGGCGTGCCGGATCACCCGCCAGGATTGGGGCGTCCCGGTCCGGATCGAAGACGGCGGGGTCCACGAATTGAGCCTGGTCATGGCCGGACAGCCCCGGACCGACGGGTAACATGCACGCCGTGTCTGACGGGCCGAAACTCGAAATCCAGATGCTGCACGACCGGGTACTCGTGCGGCTGTCGCCGGAAGAAGGGGAGCGCCGCAGCAGCGGCGGCATCGTGATCCCCGCAACGGCGCAGGTTGCGCGCCGGCTCGCCTGGGGTGATGTACTGGGCGTGGGCAACAGTGTGCGGAACGTCAAGACCGGCGACCGCGTGCTCTTCAACCCGGAGGACCAGCTCGAGGTCGAGATCCAGGGCGAGGGGCACCTGGTGATGCGCGAACGCGACATCCACGCGGTGGCGATGGAGCGCACCGAGCACGGGACGGGGCTCTACCTGTAGGTCGGGTCCCGCGAAAGGCAGGCGCGTGGCAGACGAAGAGGTACGCGAGGGCGCGGAAACGCTCGAAGCCGACCGCGCTCATGCGCCGGCCGAGCCCGGAACGGCCGAAGCAACGGCGGCCGAGGTGTGGCCCGACGCCGAGCAAGAGCTACCGGCGACCGAGCAGACCACCGCGGCGGCTGCGGCGGAACCGGTGATCGAGCCGCCGCCCGCGCCGGCTGACCCGCCACCCGCGCCGGTTGATCTGCCGCCCGCGCCGGTTGAGTCGCCGACCGTGGCCGAACCGCCTGCAGCGTCTGCCGAGCTGGTCAGCGACGCGGTGCTCGAGTGGCCCTCAGCGGTTGACCTGCCGCCCGCGGCCGAGCCGCCCGGCGATGCGGTGCACGAGTGGCCCTCAGCGGCCGACCCGTCGACCGTGGCCGAATCACCTGCGGCGGCCGTTGGCGTTGTGGCCGAGCCCGCGACCGAGCCCGCGACCGAAGTCGTGCCCGCTTGGCCGCCCGTTGTCGCCGCTCCCGTTCCGGGCAGTGGCGCCGGGACGACCGATCTCTTCTCCGATGACCTGCTCGGCGAGCTTCTCGAGAACCCCACGCCACCCCCGGCGCCGGAGACGCCCGCCCGGAAGCTGCGCAAGGGCCTTGCGCGGACCATGATGTCCATCGGGCTCGCCCTCGGTCTCTTTGTCATCCTCTACGCCATCGATCTCGCCGTCAGCGCCGGGGATGTGCCGCGCGGGGTGACCGTGGCCGGCGTCGAGGTCGGGGGGCTCAGCCATGCCGAAGCCGAAGCCAAGCTGCGGAAAGAACTCGAGCCGCGGCTGATCCGGCCCGTTGTCGTGCACGGTGGGGATGTGCAGGCCGAACTCGTGCCCTCGCAGTCCGGGCTCGGGCTCGACTGGCCGAACACGCTCGGCCTCGCCGGGCACCAGCCGCTCAGTCCGATCACGCGGATCATGTCCTTCTTCACCAGCCGCGAGGTCGGGGTGGCCACGCGCACCGACCAGAACCAGATCACCCAGGCCGTGCGCGAGCTGGCCGACGGCAGGCTGAACCACCCCGCCACCGAAGGCTCGGTCGGGTTCACCCCCATCGCGGGCAGCGACGGCGGGGTCACCGCCCACCCCGTCCTGCCGCGGCAGGGCCAGCAGCTGACCGACCTGGCCGGCGCCGTGCACACCGTCACCGACCACTGGCTCGACCCCGGCGGGGTCAAGCTTTCCATGGCGATCACGCCCGTGCGCGCGACCGCCGCCGGGGTGCAGGCCGCGTGGCAGCAGATCGTCGTGCCCGCCGTCGCGAAACCGGTCGTCGTGCACGGCGAAGGCAAGGACGTTCCGCTGAAGCCCGCGACGATCGCGGCGTCGTTCCAGTTCGCCGTGGTCGAGGGCGGGGCCGTCGAGGTCCGGATCGACCAGGGCAAGCTGCAGGCAGCCCTCAAGGACCCGCTCGCGAGCACCGAGACCGACGGCAAGGACGCGCAGGTCGTCTTCACCGGCGACCAGCCGGCGGTCGAGCCCTCCGAAGACGCCCGCAAGGTCGACTGGGAGAAGACCTTCCTCCCCCTGATCGACGTGCTCAAGAAGACCGACGGACGGGATCTCCCGGTCGTCTACAGCGCGTCCGCACCCAGCGTGACCACCGACGCCGCCAACGCGCTCGGCATCAAAGAGGTCGTCGGCGAGTTCACCACCGGTGGACTGACCGGCCCCGCCGCGACGAACAACCGGACGCTCGCCGCCCGCGTGTCCGGCACGATCGTCAAGCCCGGCGAGACGTTCAGCCTCGGCGGCCGCTCCGGCCCGCGCACCGCGGCCGCCGGCTACGTGGCCGCCCCGGTCGACGAGGACGGCACCGGCCCGTCCGTGGTCGGCGGCGGCGTCTCCCAGCTGGCGTCCACTTTGTACAACGCCGCCTACCTCGCCGGCCTGGCCGACGCCGGCCACCTGGAGCACGACCACTACCTCGACCGCTACCCCGTCGGCCGCGACGCCAAGGCCGTCAACGCCGACGGCACCCCCGTCGAGCTCAAGCTGACCAACGACGCGGCGACCGGCATCGCCATCCAGGCCACCGTTTCCGGCGACTCGGTGACCGTCCGGATCTGGGGCACCCGGCACTTCCGCGTCGAGAGCCAGACCGGAGCGCAGACGCCCGGCGACCCGCCGCCGATCCAGTTCGGCTCCGGCGAGGCCGGCTCGTGCCAGCCCTCGATCGGTTCGTCCGGCTTCAGCGTCACCGACACGCGCGTGCTCTACGACCTCGCGAGCGGCACCGAGCTCCGGCGGACGTCGCACACGGCGACCTACGGGCCGCGCCCGACCCTTCTCTGTTGAGTTGTCAGCGAAGGACCATGCACCCCGCCTCCTCGAAGTCGCGCAGCCACGCCGGCTCCCGGAGCTGCTTGTTCCACCGCAGATCCAGCTTGTCCAGTTTGGACAAGCCAGCCAGTGACGCGGGCAGTGTCGTCAACTGGTTCTCCCGCAGGTCGAGCTGACGCAGCTCACTCAGCAAGCCGATAGACGACGGCAGCGAGGTGAGCCGGTTGCCGCGCAGGTGCAGCTCCCGCAACGCACCGAGCGCCCCGATCGACTCGGGCAGCGCGGCCAGCTCGTTGCGGTACAGCCGGAGTTCGCGCAGCGCCGCGAACCCCGAGAGGTCCGGCGGCAGCGCGGTGAGCCGGTTGTCCGTGCACCCCAGATACCGCAGCTTTCCCAGCCGGCACCAGGCATCCGGGAACTTCGTCAGCCGGTTGTCGCTGATGTACAGGTACTCGGTGAGCCCGGCCAGCTCGCCCAGCTCGTCCGGCAGTGAGTCGAACCGGTTGTGCGCCAGGTCGAGCGTGTGCAACGACGTCAGCGCCGAGATGCCCGGCGGCAGCGAAGAAATCCGGTTCGCCGCCAGGTTCAGCACGCGCAGCCCGGTCAGCGACCACAGCGACCCGGGCACCTCCGAGATCGAGTTCTTGTACAGATCCAGCCGGGTGACGCCGTCCGGCAGCGCAGGCACCGACGTCAGCCCCTGATCGCTCAGGTCCGCGCACGTCACGACGCCTCCCGCCGGGTCAGGGGCAGCAACGCCCACGTCGCCGGGTCGTCCGGAGTGGACACCTGGATCCGCAGGCCCGGCGCTTCCGAGACCGCCAGCTCGGTCAGCCGGAGGCGCATCCGGCCCGCCCGCGGGTGCTGGAACTCCCGCAGCCGCGGCCGCGGTTCCGCCACCTCGTGCCGCGCCCACAACGCGGCGAACTCCGGGCACAACGCCGACAGGCGCCGGATGTCCTCTTCCCAGACCGGGTCACCGACGTGCCTGCCGTATTCGGCCCGCATCCGCGCGACCATGTGCGGGACCTCCTCGTCGTAGTTCAGCAGCATCCGCCGCGCGTTCGGCTCGGTCACGCAGCACCACAACAGGTTCTTGTGCAGGCACGGCAGGCTGTGCCACTCCCAGAACAGCTCCTCCTGCGCCGCGTTCGACGCGAGGATGTCGAACCGGCCGTTGATCACGGTGGCCGGCAGCGGATCGAGCGCGCGCAGCACCTCGCGCACCGTGTCCGGCACCACCTCCACCGACGACGGCAGCCGGGACGGCGTCAGCTCCGCCAGCCGGTACAGGTGTTCCCGCTCGGGGTGGTCCATCCGCAGCGTGCGCGCCACCGCGTCGAGCACCTGCGCGCTCGCGTTGATCGGCCGCCCCTGCTCCAGCCACGTGTACCAGGTGACGCCGACGCCGGCGAGCAGCGCGACCTCCTCCCGCCGCAACCCGCTCGTGCGACGGCGCACGCCGGGCGGCAGCCCGACCTCTTCGGGGCCGATCCGCGCCCGGCACGCCTTGAGGAACTGGCCGAGTTCCTCCCGGCGGCTCGTGTGGACCTGCGTTGACGTCATGCGGAACATGGTGCCCGAGGGGTACGACAATTTCCGTTGAAGCAGGTGCTCCCAGTACCAGCACCACCAGGCTCTCTCCGCCCAAGGACGAAGAACCCCAAGGTCAGAGGCATGACACTGACCACCCCTGCCCCGGCCACCCCGGACCGGGCCGCCCGGCCGGACCGGCGGCCGTGGTTCATGCTCGCCGTCCTGCTGCTCGGCCAGTTCATGGCGCTGCTCGACGTCACCGTCGTGAACGTCGCCATGACCGACATCCGCACCGACCTGCACGCGTCCGGCGCCGCGCTGCAGCTCGTCGTTTCCGGCTACACCGTGGGCTACGCGATGCTGCTGATCACCGGCGCCCGGCTCGGCGAACTGTTCGGGCGCCGACGGCTGTTCGTCACCGGCGTCGTCGCTTTCACCGTCTGCTCGCTGGGTTGCGGCTTCGCGCCGGACCCGGTGACGCTCATCGTCGCGCGGATCGCCCAGGGCGCCGGCGCCGCGCTGATGATGCCGCAGGTCATCAGCGTCATCCAGGCGCAGTTCAGCGGCCCGGCACGCGCCAAGGCGCTCAGCGCGTACACCGCGGTCATCTCGGTCGCGTTCGTGTCCGGCCAGGTGCTCGGCGGCGTGCTCGTCGGCGCGGACCTCTTCGGCACGGGCTGGCGGCCGATCTTCCTGGTGAACGTGCCGATCGGGGTGCTCGTGGCCGCGCTCGCCCTGCGGCTGGTGCCCGGTGGCGCGGCGAAGGCGGGCCGCCGGCTCGACCTCGCCGGCCTCGCGCTCGCCGTGCCCGCCGTGGTCCTCGTCGTGCTGCCGCTGGTCTTGGGGCACGAAACCGGCTGGCCGGTGTGGACGTTCGTTTCGCTCGCGGCAGGGTTGCTGCTGGCGGTGCTGTTCGTGGTCGTGGAACGCCGGGTGCGCGATCCGCTGGTCAACCTCGGCGTGCTGCGGGTCCGCGGTGTCGCACCGGGACTGGCCGCGCTGGCCACCGGTGTGGCGTCCTACGGCGGGTTCCTGTTCTGCGTCGCCTTGCACCTGCAGGCGGGCCTCGGGGAGACGGCGCTGGCCGCCGGGCTCACCATGGCACCCGGTGGGGTGGTTTTCGGTGTGTGCGGATTCTTCTGGCACAAACTGCCCGTGCGCGTCCACGCGGCACTGACGCCGTGCGGCTACGTGGGGTCGGCGGTCGCGTACGCGTTGCTGGGGTTGAGCCTCGAGGACGGTGGAAACGGCGGCGCGCTGTTCTTCGCCGCGCTCCTGCTGTTCGGCCTTTCCATGGGCCTGGCGTTCGGGTCCCTGATGGCGCACGCGCTGACCCACGTCCCGCTCGAAAGCGCGGCGGACGCCAGTGGCCTGCTCACGACGACGTTGCAGCTGGGCCAGGTCGTCGGGGTGGCGACGTTCGGGAGTCTCTTCTTGACGCTTGCCGGCGGTTCGTCGGCGCACGCCATCACCACGACGATGACCTGTGCCGCGGCCCTGCTGCTGGTGGGCGCCGGGTTCGCCGTCGCGCTCGCCCGCGCGTCGGCCCGGCGGTAGCCACGGAAAAGCCCGGCCGGTTCACCCGAAGGTGGACCGGCCGGGCTTGAGTTCCGGGAAGTTACCGGGTTACCCCACGACGGCCGTAGGCGCCCGCGGCGATGCTGACACCGATCGCGGCCAGCACGACCTGCGTAAGAATCTCCAGCCAGTCGATGCCGTTCGTGTCGGCGTAGCCGAGACCACGCGCGATGGCCGTACCGATGAAGGCGGCGATGATACCGATCACGATGGTCAGCCAGATCGGGACGTTCTGCTTGCCGGGAGCGAGCAGCCGGCCCAGAACGCCGATGATCAGCCCGACGACGATGGCGCTGATGATGCCGGCGACAGTCATCACTATCTCCTCTCGGTGGTCGCGGGTCCGGCCACTCGGTCCCGCGAACTCGGAGACGGAATGCCCCGGCGGGATGACCTCGAAACGCCGGAAGGGCCCCTTCCGGGTGGAAGGGGCCCTTCGGCGGAACACGTTGATCAGAACGCGGCTTCGTCCAGCTCCATGAGTGCGTTGTCGGCGGCCTCCACGATGGCGCGGCGGGCGGTCAGCTCCGGCAGCACCT
Source organism: Amycolatopsis sp. NPDC058278 (assembly GCF_042881395.1). Lineage (NCBI taxonomy): Bacteria > Bacillati > Actinomycetota > Actinomycetes > Pseudonocardiales > Pseudonocardiaceae > Amycolatopsis > Amycolatopsis sp. NPDC058278. The sequence goes on from NZ_JBHVXZ010000001.1 coordinate 25,408, forward strand.
GCTTCGCGAAGAACGAGGCCGAGGCGATCTTGCCCTCGTAGAACGGGGTGTCCTTGGCGGACGCGCCCACGTCGAGCTTGCCGATCGCGACCTCGGCGTGCTTGAGCAGCTGCCAGCCGATGAGCAGGTCGCCGACCGACATCAGCAGGCGGACCGTGTGCTGGCCGACCTTGTTGATGCTCTGCGAGTCCTCCTGGGACGCCGTCAGGTAGCCGATCAGCGAGCCGAGCATGCCCTGGGTGTCCTCGAGGGCCTGCTTGAGCAGCGCACGCTCGTTCTTGAGCCGGCCGTTGCCCGCCTCGGACTCGATGAACTTGGTGATCTCCCCGGCGACGAAGGCCAGCGACCGGCCCTTGTCGCGGACGATCTTCCGGAAGAAGAAGTCCAGTGACTGGATCGCCGTGGTGCCCTCGTACAGCGAGTCGATCTTGGCGTCACGGATGTACTGCTCGATCGGGTAGTCCTGCAAGAAGCCGGACCCGCCCAGCGTCTGCAGCGACTGCACGAGCTGCTCGGTGGCCCGCTCGGAGCCGACGCCCTTGACGATCGGCAGCAGCAGGTCGTTGACGCCGTGCGCGAGCTTCTGGTCGCCCTCGCCGGTCCACAGCTGGTCCTGGAACGACGCCGTGTAGAGGTACACCGCGCGGAGGCCCTCGGCGTAGGCCTTCTGGAGCATCAGCGAGCGGCGGACGTCCGGGTGGTGCGTGATGGTGACGCGCGGGGCGGCCTTGTTCAGCATGTTCGGCAGGTCGGCGCCCTGGACGCGCTCCTTGGCGTACTCGAGCGCGTTGAGGTAACCCGTCGAGAGCGTCGCGATGGCCTTCGTGCCGACCATCATCCGGGCGTACTCGATGACCTGGAACATCTGCGCGATGCCGTCGTGCACCTCGCCGAGCAGCCAGCCCTTGGCCGGGGTGCCGTGCTGGCCGAAGGTCAGCTCGCAGGTCGTCGAGGCCTTGATGCCCATCTTGTGTTCGACGTTCGTGACGTAGGCGCCGTTGCGCTCGCCCAGCTCGCCGGTCTTGGAGTCGAAGTGGAACTTCGGGACGAGGAACAGCGACAGGCCCTTGGTGCCCGGCTTGGTCTCGATGCCGGGACCTTCGGGGCGAGCGAGCACCAGGTGCATGATGTTTTCGCTCATGTCGTGCTCGGCCGAGGTGATGAACCGCTTCACGCCGTCGATGTGCCAGGAGCCGTCCTCCTGCTTGGTGGCCTTGGTGCGGCCCGCGCCGACGTCGGAGCCGGCGTCCGGCTCGGTCAGCACCATCGTGGCGCCCCAGGCCCGGTCGATCATGATCTGGGCCCAGTGCTTCTGCTCTTCGGTGCCGTTCTTGTTCACGATCATGGCGAAGTTCGGGCCCGCCATGTACATGAACAGCGGGGCGTTCGCGCCGAGGATGAGCTCGGACGCCGCCCACTGCACGGTCGGCGGAAGGCCGAAGCCGCCGAGGTCGTTGGTCAGGCCGAGGCGCCACCACTCGCCGTCCAGGAGCTGCTTGTAGCTCTTCTTGAAGGACTCGGGGATCTTGACGCTGAAGGTCTTCGGGTCGTACACGGGCGGGTTGCGGTCGGCGTCGGCGAAGGACTCGGCGAGCGGGCCGGTCGCGAGCTTGTTCAGCTCGGACAGCACCCCGCGGGCGGTCTCTTCGTCGGATTCGGCGAGCACACCCTTGCCCAGGCGCTCCTGCACGCCGAGTACCTCGAAGAGGTTGAACTCCAGGTCTCGGACGTTGCTCTTGTAGTGGCCCATGTCGTCACTCCAATGTGTTCGGCTCCCCGGCCGGGCACATATTCGCCTTACTCGCCGGTAACTTCAGGATATTACCTGCGGGTAACTGGAGCAAGCAGATCCGCACTTCCGAGTAGCCGAAATCCACCCGAATGTTGCCTTCCGCCTGGGAAAGGGCGGTCAGCGGCTGCCGGGGATCGCCGTTGTGTCCGCCGTCACGGGGACGTGCCCGTCCTCGGGTCGCGCGATCAGGATCCCGCCGCGGAAGGCGATCGTCACCGCGTGTGTCCGGTCCCGGGCGGAAAGCTTGCGCAGGATGCTCTTCACGTGGGTCCGGACGGTCTCGACCGACAGGAACAGCAGCTTCGCGATCGCCGAGTTTTCGAGCCCCTCGGCGACCAGCTGGAGCACCTGGTACTCGCGCCTGGACAGCGGCATCGCGCCGCGTGCCGCCGGCGGGCTGTCGTGGGCGAGGTCGCCCTTCGGGGCGGTCGCCCGCTTCGGCCGGGCGGTCAAGGCGGCCAGCGCCGGGTCGATGTAACGGCGCTCGCTGTGCGCCCGCCGGATCGCTTCGGCGAGCCGCCGTGAATCGATCGACCGCGGCACGATCGCGTGCGCGCCGGCGGCGATCGCGGCCGCGAGGTACTGATGCGTGCGATTCGCGTCACGGATCAGGATGACCAGGAGCAGCGCCGGGTCGCCGGCGTTGAGCAGTTTGGTCAGGTGGCAGTTCGGGTCGAGTGCCGAGTCCAGGAGGACGACGTCCGGCTTGACCTGCTCGCACAGCTGCAGGGCCGCGTGGTGGCTGGCGGCTTGCCCGGCCCAGTGCAGTCCCTGGTTGCGGTGCACGAGCGCGGCGAGGCCGTCGCGGAAGATCGGCACGGGATCGACGACCGCCACGCCGAGGCTGCGCCCGCCGGGTCCGGCGGGCCCTGTGGGCCTGCGGGTGGGCTCGATGCCGTGCATCGCGGGCCTCCGTCTCTGCGCGGTCGCTCCCGGGTGCCGGACGTCTCCGGCACCGTCCGGTTCCCTGCTTGGACCGGCCGGAAGTGACTCTTCCTGCTTGGTACGAGTCGCGATTGCGCAGCTCATGACGCCAAATCCCCCTCATGGCCCAATCCGCCGGTCACAGCAAACTTTCCGTAGAAGTCGATCATGGGGCGGTGGCGCGGCCGGGGTGAGAAGGACCCGATGGGGCAGTCGGCGCTACTGAGGGTGGCCTGCAGCGCGTTCAACGATTTCGACAGTCATCCGATGCGGCCCGAAGCCGGGCGAACTCGGCCGCCAGCCCGGCCGGTGTCCAGTGCGCGTTGAGGCCGCTCGGGTTCGGCAGCACCCATACCTGCGTGTCGCCGATCCGGTGTTCCTGCGGGCCGACTCGCGCCTTGGGGAAGCCGAACGCGGTCCGGTAGGCGGTGATCCCGACCACGGCCAGCCACCGCGGCCGGTACTCGAGCACCTTGGCGACCAGTAGTTTTCCGCCTTCGCGCAGCTCGTCGCCGGTCAGTTCGTCGGCTCGTGCGGTGGTCCGGGCGACGACGTTCGTGACGCCGAGGTGGAGGTCGAGCAGCTGGTCCTGCTCGCTGGGGTCGTACAGCCGCGGCGTGAAGCCGCCCTTGTGGAGTGCGGGCCAGAAGCGGTTGCCGGGGCGCGCGAAGTGCCGGCCGACCGCGCCGGAGTAGAGGCCGGGGTTGATGCCGCAGAAGAGGACGTCGAGACCGGGGGCGATGACGTCGGGGATGGTGGCGTTGTGCGCCGCGGCCAGCTGGTCCTTCGTGGGTCGGGTGCTCACCCGTCCAGTTTCCGGCACGCTCGGGTTCGCCGCCCTCGTCGCGTGGGGTAGCGAATTCACCACGAACCTGCGTAACCTGTGTGATCTCCCGCACAGCGCCGTACCGAGGAGGATTTCGTGCAGCTTCCGATCGTCCTCGGGCTGGTCGCGCTGGTCTTGGCCGTCGCCGCGCTCGTTGTCGTCCTGGAAGACCGGCGGGCCGCCAAGCGGGCCGCGCTGCAGCGGAAAGCCCGGCTAGCGCGTCTCGGCGAGGTGGACCCGCTCGCTCCGGGCCGGCTGCACGTCGACCGTTGAACGCAGGAGCGTCAGCAGCAGCGCCCCGAACACCCAGCCGGCGACGGCGCCGAACGTGTTGTTCATGAGGTCGTCGACGTCGAAGATCCGGTAGACATACGGCGCCGTGCCGAAGTTCGCCGTGAGCTGGGTGACCTCGATGAGCAGTGACGCCGTGAAGCCGATCAGCGCGGTGCCGGTCAGGCCGCGGCGCCACAGGATCCGCGCGAACACCCCGAGCGGCACGAACAACAGGACGTTCAGGCACGCCTGCTGGAACGTCTGCGTGAGGAACCACTGCCCACCGTGCTCGAGCAGCTCCGTGTGGATGTCGGCGATCCACTGGAACGGGTGCAGCTGCACGGTCTGGCTGAGCCGGCGGGTGCCGGGGCCCGGCAGCGGCAGGAAGACGACCGCGAGCGTCATGCAGCCGTAGAGCAGCACCGCCGCCGTGGTCGCGATGCCGCGCAGCCGCAGGCCGCCGTGCCGGGCGAGCTGGGTGATCAGCTGCGGCACCAGCACCACGGCCCACAGCGCGAGGAAGGCGATGAAGCCGTACTGCAGGGCTGTGACCTGTGCGTTCGTCATGCCACCGACGTTATGGATCTTGCCCCCGGTGCCGCTTCGGTCGAAGAGCCCGACGGCCCGGGGCCGTCATCGGCCACTCGGCCGACCCGCCCGCGGCCGATCGGCGGGCCGTGGGTGATCGAAGTCATGCCGGCGTAACCGGATGCTGCTTGCGCCGATACGGGAATGCGCACGACGCTCGGCACGTCGGGCTCTATGCAGGCAACGAAAGGAACGCTCATGGCACCGGTCCGGGTCGGCATCGTCGGGCTCAGCGCGAACGGCGGCTGGGCCGCGACCGCGCACGTGCCCGCGCTGGCCGCGGTGGACGGCTACGAACTCCGCGCGCTCGCCGGCAGCAGCGCCGAGTCGGCGCGGGTGGCCGGCGAAAAGTACGGCGTGCCGCTGACCTTCGGCGACGCCGGGGAACTCGCCCGGCACCCGGAGGTCGACCTCGTGGTGGTCGCCGTGAAGGTGCCGCAGCACCGGGCGCTCATCGAGCCCGCGCTCGCCGCGGGCAAGCAGGTGCTGAGCGAGTGGCCGCTGGGCGTGAGCCTCGCCGAAACCGAGGCGCTGGCCGAAGCCGCCCGGGAGAAGACGACCGCGGTCGGCCTGCAGGGACGGTCTGCGCCCGCGTTGCGCTACCTGCGCGACCTCATCAAGGACGGCTACGTCGGCCGCGTGCTCTCGACGTCGCTGATCGCTTCGGGCGCGAATTGGGGCCCATCCGTGCGGGCCGGCCGCGACTACCAGCTGCACCCCGCGGGCGGGGCGACGATGCTGACCATCCCGTTCGCGCACACCGTCGACGCGCTGGCCATGGTCCTCGGCGGCTTCGCCGAGCTCTCGGCGACGATGGCGACCGTCCGGCCGCGGGTGCGCGACGAGGTCACCGGCGAGTCCGTCGAGATGACCGCGCCGGACCAGATCGCGGTGACCGGCGTGCTGACCGGAGGCGCCGTCGCGTCGCTGCACCTGCGTGGCGGGACGTCGCCGGCCACGGACTTCCACTGGGAGATCAACGGCACCGAGGGCACGCTGGTCGTCGAGGCGGCGGACCCGCTGTTCTGGATCGCCAAGCTGACCCTGCGCGGCAGCCGGACCGGCACGCTGGAGAAGCTCACCGTGCCCGCGCGGTACGAGCTGCCGCAGCTGGCCGGCCGCAGCGCCGAACCCTCGTACAACGTGGCACACGCGTACGCCCGGCACCTCAAGAGCGACCTGCCGGACTTCGCGCACGCCCTGCGCGTGCACCGCGTGCTCGACGCCGTCCAGCGGTCGGCCGACGCCGGGACCCGGATCCAACCGGACGCAGAGTAACTGTTACTGGCGGTTGTAGCTTTTCCGCTACCCGCGTCTTACGCTCGGATCATGGACGACGTTGTCTACGACCGTGCGGGCCGGGGCGAGCCACTGGTGCTGATCCACGGCATCGGCCACCGCCGCCAGGCGTGGGCGCCGGTGTTCCCGCTGCTGACAGCCCATCGCGACGTCATTGCCGTCGACCTGCCCGGCTTCGGCGAGTCGCCCGAGCCGTCCGGCGGGTACGGCATCGAGCCCGCGCTGGTGATGTTCAAGGAGCTCTTCACCGACCTCGGGCTCGACCGGCCGCACGTCGCCGGCAACTCGCTCGGCGGCCTGCTGTCGCTGGCCCTCGGGCAGGCCGGCTTGGTCCGCAGCGTCACGGCGCTGTCGCCGGCCGGGCTGTGGAACCGGACCCAGAAGATGTACGCGATCGCCACCCTCAAGGCCCACCGGGCCCTGGCGCAGCGCACGCCACCGCACGTCGTGCGCCGCATCGCCGCGAGCGCGTCCGGGCGGCGCGCGCTGACCGGGATGATCGTCGGGCGGCCCGAGCTGCAGACGCCCGACACCGTCGTCGAGGACGCGCACGCCCTCGCCACCGCGCCGGGCTTCGAGCCCACCGCCGCGCAGTCCCGGGGCGACTTCCGCTTCACCGGACCCGTCACCGATGTCCCGGTGACGATCGCCTGGGCCGAGCGCGACCGGATCCTGGCCCGCCCACGCGTCGCCGACCTGCGGAAAGTCGCCCCGCACGGGGTGTTCCGGCTGCTACCGGGCTGCGGGCACGTGCCGATGAACGACGACCCAAACCTCGTCGCGCGGGTGCTGCTCGACGGGAGCCGTTAGGTGACATTCACGTTGCCAATCCGGCCGAAAGTAGGCGGAAACAGACCGGAGTGAATCCGCTCAACGGGGCTTGTTCCGCCGTGGCTGCCGGTCGGATTGGTAACAATCGCACAGCACGTCCGTCTTTTGACCCTGGTAGGTGACTGCTTCGCGAGGCAGAATCCTCCGCCGTGCGCCCGTTCGGGGACCTGGGGCGCGAATCGGAGGAAGAACACTCATGAGGCTTTCGACCCGGCTCGCGGTGTTCGCCGCGGCCGCGCTGGCGACCACGGCGGTGACCACCGCACCCGCGTCCGCGGGCCAGCGCCCGGATCCCACCACCGACGTCCGGATCATCGGGTTCAACGACCTGCACGGCAACCTGGAGCCGCCGTCGGGCTCCAGCGGGCGCGTGGTGCAGTCGGACGGGACCACTGTGGACGCCGGCGGGGCCGCCTACCTGGCCACGCACGTGAAGCAGCTGCGGGCGCAGGTGGCCAACTCGTTCGTCGTGTCCGCCGGTGACAACATCGGCGCGTCGCCGCTGACGTCGGCGTTGTTCCACGACGAGCCGACCATCGACTTCCTGGACATGCTGGGCGTCTCCGCGTCCGTCGTCGGGAACCACGAGTTCGACGAGGGCTACAAGGAACTGCAGCGCATGCAGTTCGGCGGCTGCCACCCGACCGACGGCTGCCAGTTCGAGAAGACCTTCAAGGGGGCGAACTTCCCCTTCATCGGGTCCAATGTGTACTTCACCAACGGCCTGCCCGCGCTGTTGCCGTTCACCGTGAAGTTCGAGGGTGGCGTGCCGGTCGGCGTCATCGGCGCCACGCTGAAGGACCTGCCGTCCGTCGTCACGCCGGAGGCGATCAAGGGCCTGAAGTTCGGCGACGAGGTCGAGGCCATCAACCGCACGTCGAACCTGCTCGACTTCTTCGGCGTCAAGGCCCAGGTCGTGCTGATGCACCAGGGCGACGGCACCGAGGTCGAGGGCCCGAACGACTGCAAGCTGCGCCCCGGCCCGGCCGCCGCGATCGCGGCCGCGGTGACGCCGAAGGTCGACGCGTTCTTCACCGGGCACAGCCACCAGCAGTACAACTGCGTGATCAACGACCCGGCCGGCCAGCCGCGGCCGGTCATCCAGGGCTCGTCGTTCGGCAGGCTGCTGTCGGTGGTCGACCTGAAGATCAGCCGCAAGACGCGGGACGTCGTGCGCTCGCAGACCAAGGCCTTCAACGAGATCGTCACCCGCACGGTCACCCCGGACCCGGCCGTGGCCGCGCTGGTCGCCGACGCGAAGACCAAGTCGGCGCCGATCGCGAACAAGCAGGTCGGCACCATCACCGCCGACTTGCCGGCGGCGGGCAACGCGGCCGGTGAGTCCCCGCTCGGCGACGTCATCGCCGACGCGCAGCTCGAGGGCACGCAGTCGAACAACCCGGTCATCGCGATCACGAACCCGGGTGGCATCCGCGCCGACCTGACGTACAAGTCGTCCGCGAACGGCGAGGGCGACGGCGTGGTGACCTACGGCGAGGCGTTCACCGTCCAGCCGTTCTCGAACATCATGCAGACGATCACGCTGACCGGCGCGAACCTGAAGAACGTGCTGGAACAGCAGTGGACCGCGGCCGGCACGAAGATCCTGCAGATCTCGAGCTCGCTGCACTACAGCTACTCGGCGTCCGCGCCGATCGGCTCGCGGGTCTCGAACATCACGGTCAACGGCACGCCGGTCGACCCGGCGGCGACGTTCCGCGTGTCGGTGAACAACTTCCTCGCCGCCGGCGGGGACGGCTTCACCGAGTTCACCAAGGGCACGGACCTGTCGGGTGGCCCGGTGGACCTCGACGCCCTGGTCGCCTACCTGGGTGCCCACCCGAACCTGGCCCCGCCCGCGGCGGACCGGATCACCCGCCTGCCGTAGTTCCCGTTTTTGCAAGACACCGGGTCGACAATGGATCCATGACGACCTGGGAAGACGTCGTGCGCCTCGCCTCCGGGCTGCCGGAGGTGGAGGCGTCGACCTGGTACCGCACGCCCGCGCTGAAGGTGGCGGGCAAGGGGTTCGCGCGGCTGCGCACCGAGGCCGAAGGCGGCCTGGTGGTGCTGTGCGGGCACGACGAGAAGGCCGCGTTGCTGGATTCCGGCGACGCGGCCTTCTTCACGACCCCGCACTACGACGGGTACGGCTCGATCATCGTCGACCTGGACCGCGTGGACGTCGATCAGCTGCGAGAGCTGCTCGAAGAGGCGTGGCGGCTGAAGGCGCCCAAGCGGCTCACCACTTGAGCTCGCCCTTGAGCATGCTCATCAGGATCATGTCGTGGCGCTCGCCGTCGAGGCCGACGAACGCCTCGCGGTGCCGGCCCTCCTCGACGAACCCGATCTTGCGGTAGACGTGCCGGGCGACCTCGTTCTCGGCGACGACCCACAGCGTGATCTGGTGCAGCCGCATGTTGTCGAAGCCGTACCGGCACATCAGGCGCAGCGCTTCGGTGCCGTAGCCGCCACCCGCGCGGTACTCGGCGTCGCCGACGTAGACGTCCAGGTAGGCCTCGCCGACCTCGGGCTCGGCGTCGCGCAGGTCGATGAGGCCGATGAGCTTTCGCTCGGCCTTGGCTTCGATGCCGAGGACGACCTTCTCGTAGGTGTTGACCGCGCGATCTTCGCAGCGCTTACGCACCTGGGCCAGCGAAAGCGGGTGATCGTTGTTCATCCACCGGCCGACCTCGGGGTCGTTCACCCAGCCATAGATCTTGTCCGCGTCCTCCGGTTCGAGCGCGCGCAGCCGGACGAGTTCCCCCTCGAGCAGCATTTCTCTCCCTAGTCCCGCTTCAGCAGCAGGAAGTCGTGGACGTTCAGCAGGCCGAGCAACTGGCGCACGGGCGTCGGCATCGCTCGGCGTGACTCATCATGCACGAGCTGGGGTGAGTGCACGCGGTAATTTTTCCGCTGGGTGATGATCGTGCAACTCTCCGCGGCCAGCACGTTCTTCACCCAGTCGGTGTCCGGCCCGTAGGTGAGCGCGACGACGAAGCCGTCGGCGGTGCGGAAGACGTTCAGCGGGGTGCGGTACTCCCGGCCGGACTTCCGTCCCTTGTGGACGAGCAAGCCGAAGCCCGGCGCCCAGTTCACGAAGTACTTGTTGATCCGGTTGGTCACCACGCGGTTGAAGCGGGCGAGTCCCTTGGGCAGCACCATGACACCCACGATATCAACAAATGATGAATTAACCGACCGGGTGACCCCGGCTCCCCGCCCGCACCGCACCGATGGTGGGATATGGCGCATGTCGACCGCATGGCCGCTGCGCCAGGACCCGGAAGGGCCGGTCATCATCGCGCTGGCTCTCGTGAACGACCCCGACGCGCTGGGCTTCGTCGTACTGGACGACGAGGACGACTGGTTCATCAGCGACGGCACCGAGCTGTCCGACGACGTGCTGGTCAACCGCGAGAGCTTCGGCAAGATGTCGCTGCGCGAAGCCGTCGAACTGCTGCCGCAGCTGGGTGCGCTGGCGGAGCTGCCGACCGGGATGGCCGCCGACTGGGACCCGGAGCGCCGCACGTGGCTGCTTTCGTCGGTGACCGGCTCCGACGACGAGGACGAGGACGTCCGGCTGCTCGCCCAGCGCCGCGCGGCCTGGGAGTACGAGGGCTCGCCGGACGACGAAGCCCAGATCAGCAGCGGCCTGACCGAGATCCCGACCGGCCCGCAGCGGCCGGTGCGCGCGGTCCGCCAGGTCGTCCGCGAGCAGGACGGCACGTGGCTGTTCGTCGGCTTCGAGGTCCCGGAAGCGGAGGACTTCGAGGTCGAGGGCCTGGAGCTGGAGCACGTGGCGAACCTGTACCCGGACGTGCGCAGCGTGCTCAAGGCCGCGCCGGGCCAGGTGTACGACCGCGCCACGCCGGACTCCGACTGGGAGCTCGTCGAGGGTTAGACCTGGACGGGCAGGTGGAAGAGCCCGCGCGTGATCGGGCTCGGCCACCAGGTGAGCTCCTCTTCGGGTACCGCGAGCCGGGCCGCCGGAAGGCGCCTGAGCAGGGTCTCGAAGGCGATGTCGGCCTGCAGCCGGGCCAGGGCCGCGCCGATGCACAGGTGCGGTCCGGCGCCGAAGGCGATGTGCCGCCGTTCTCCGGCCCGCTGTCCCGGCCGGAAGGCGTCCGGCTCCGCGAAGACCGCGGGGTCGCGGTCGGCGGCCAGCACCGAAACGAGGAGCGGGTCGCCCGGCCGCATGAGCCGGCCGCCGATCTCGACGTTCTCGGTGGGAAACCGCCAGGTCGCGTTCTGCAGCGGCGCGTGCAGCCGGAGCGTCTCCTCGATGACGGCGGCGCGGTGGGCGAGGTCGGTTCTTGCTTTTGCTGCTTCGCCGGGGTGGGTCAGCAGGGCGAGCGCGCCGGTCGCGATCAGCCCCACGGTCGTCTCGTGGCCGCCGATCAGGATCAGGAATGCCGTCGACGTCACCTCGTCCGCGGAGAGCGTGCCGGTGGCTTCCTGGGCGACGAGGTCGCTGATCAGGTCGGTTCCGCGCGTCGTGCGCTTGGCCTCGACGACCTCGGTCACCAGCCGTTCCAGCACGTCGGTGGCTTCGCGGACCTTCGAACCGTCGGTGTCGTCGGCGGAGTCGATGACGAGCGACCACTCGTGCACGTCCTCGCGGTAGGACTCGGGCACCCCGAGCAGGTCGCAGATGATCGCGATCGGCAGCGGGTAGGCGAGGTCGGTGACGAGATCGCCGTGCCCGCGTGCTTCGACGGCGTCGATCAGCTCGTCGGTTGAGCGCCGTCACGGCGTCGTCGTACCGCGTGATCAGCCACGCCCAGGTGCCGGTGGGAAAGCCGAGCCGGTGCGGCGGTCGTTCGCGCAGCCAGGCGTAGGCGGGTGAGGGGTCGCGATCGAAGTCCGGACCGAACAGCGCGGGCTCTCCCATGCGTTCACCCTGCCCGCCGGACTTTCTTCCCGACAAGTGTCCCGGCGCGGCTTCGCCCGTTCGTCCTTACAGTGAGAACCGGCGACCAGAGCCGGTCAGGACCCGCGAGGAGCACCGCATGCCCAAGTACGCCGCGATCATCTACGCCTCCGACATCGACCCGACCACGCCCGAGGCCACGGACATGATGAAGGACTACGACGAGTTCGGCGCCGGGGCGGCCGCGGTGATCCGCGGCGGCGCGGCGCTGTACCCGACGGCGACCGCGACGACGGTCCGCGTCACCGGCGGCAAGGGCGGCGACCTCGTCACCAGCGACGGCCCGTACGCGGAGACGAAGGAAGCCCTCACCGGCTTCTACCTGCTCGAATGCGCCGACCTCGACGAAGCGGTCAAGGTCGCCGCGCGGATCCCGGGTGCCTGGGACGGCGCGATCGAGGTCCGGCCGGTCGTCGACTTCGGCAAGTGACCGGCGCCGGGGACGCGGTCGCGCGGCTGGTCCGGGACGAGGGCACCCGGGTACTGGCCACGCTGGTCCGCGTCACCGGCAGCGTCGACCTGGCCGAAGACGCGGTTCAGGACGCCGTCGTGCGCGCGCTGGAGACGTGGCCGCGCGACGGCGTCCCCGGCAACCCCCGGGGCTGGCTGCTGGTCGCGGCCCGCCGCCGCGCGGTGGACGTGGTCCGCCGCGAGGCGAAGCGGCAGGGGAAGGAGGCCATCGCGATGCCCGACGTCGACCCGTGCCCCGACCCGGTGGTGGTCCGCGACGACCTGCTGCGGCTGGTCTTCACGTGCTGCCACCCCGCGTTGTCGCTGGACGCCCAGGTGGCTTTGGCGCTTCGGACATTGGGCGGTTTGTCGACGGCGGAGGTCGCCCGGGGCCTGCTGGTCCCCGAAGCGACGATGGCGAAGCGGCTGACGCGCGCGAAGCAGAAGATCGCCCAGGCGCGCATCCCGTACCGGGTCCCGTCGGCGGAGGAGCTGCCGGCGCGGTTGGCCGGCGTGGCGTCGACGGTGTACCTGATCTTCAACGAGGGCTACACGGGCCGGGTTTCACTGCTCGCGGAGGGCGTGCGGCTGGCGCGCATGCTGGTTTCCCTGATGCCGGACGAGCCGACGGCGCTGGGGCTGCTGGCTTTGGTGCTGCTGCAGGACGCCCGCCGTCTCGCACGGTTCTCTTCGGGCGTACCGGTGTTGCTCTCCGCGCAGGACCGTTCGTCCTGGGACGCATCGTTGATCAAGGAGGGCGTCGAGCTGGTCGCCCGCGGCTTGCGCCGGACACCGTCGGTACCGAACGCGTACGTGGTCCAGGCGGCGATAGCGGCATGCCACGATTTGGCCCCGACGTACGAAGAGACGAACTGGGACGCGGTGATTTCCTGGTACGACGTGTTGTTGTCGGTCCAGGACACCCCGGTGGTCCGCTTGAACCGGGCGGCCGCGGTGGCGGAACGCGACGGGCCTGCCTCGGCATTGGCGCTGGTGGACGCCTTGGCGGGACTGGACGATTACCCGTGGTGGCACGCATCACGAGCGGAGTTGTTGCACCGCATGGGTTCCGCGTCGGCCTTCGAGGCGCTGGCCCGCGCGGTGGAAACCGGTTTGCCCGCTCCCCACGCGGCGCAATTGCGGGCGAGAATGGAAAGCGAAAACCCCGGACAGAAGGCCCGGGGTTTCGATGAGAGCGGATGACGGGAATCGAACCCGCGTATTCAGCTTGGGAACCAGGGTGATCATGCTCGAAAGTGGCCCTGACCTGCGGACGGGGCTACCTCGTGGCACCCGCTGTTGACCTTGGTTGACCGGCCTGAATGGCACGCTAATGGCATGGCCAGTGCCCCACCCAGACCTCCCCCGTCACCCCGATACGAAGCCAGCACGCGGTCGGTGGTGCCGGGTCAAGGCACGCTTTCCCGCCTTGACGCGGTGCTACCGGCCGTTGTCATGATCCGGCTTCGGGGTGCCGGCCGCTAGTGATCAGGGAGCTTGTAGGTGAGCGTGTCGATGGCCCCAATCAGAGTGGATACCTGGTCGGAGGCGACCGAGTGGTCATCCATGTGCTTGAGCTGGTGGAAGACGGCTAGGAGCGCTTCGGCTGTGGCCAGACTGATCGGGTCGGCGCTGCTCCTACCCTGCTCGATGGCCTGACGTGCTGCTGCGGCGTGAGCGTCTGCTGTAGCGCGGTCAGAGGGCGGCATGGCTTCGACCCTGCCAGCGTGCGTCTCTGCCGTAACTAGGCCGATGAGCTGATCGCTGCCAGCGGCGGCGCGCTATGCGATCGATCGATGCGGCGGGCCCACCCGGCGGCCGGCGGCCGAAGCGGAGCGGCAGGTCGTCCGTGCCGCGTGCGGTGGGCCCGCCGTACGGCAGGTGACGTGCGCGCCGCCGCTGGCGGCGCCTTGATCCCATAGAGCCAAATTCGGCAGCTGACCTGCATAAACGCGTGACGTCAGAGATCGACACCTTCTTCGAAGATGTCGATCGCACGACCGCTATGGTCTAGAACACCCTATGTGAAGTAGCATGTGAAGTAGAGTGTGAACGATGAGCATACACCGTCGCGGGGAGACATGATGCATCCGTTCGCTGGTCCGGTTGATGAGGCTCCGCTCTCCAGGGCGCCCCTGGTGAAGGTGGTCTGTCAAGTTCGATTTCCCAAGCCGTTGAGCTTTGGTCCAGCAACGGTGGAAGCGGCAAGGAACCTACTGGCCCCGAAGTATCCGGTGGCTCGTGAGCAGACCGGGACCGTACTTGTCCTGGGGCCGGACGGTGTATCTCAGCAACAGGATGCTGAGAAGACGTGGACCATGTCAGATGTTCACAACAACTGGCGAATCGTGTTAGCTCAGAACTTTGTGTCGATCGAGACTTCGCTATACAACAGCCGGAGTGACTTCATGGAGAGGGTTGGTGATTTGCTTGAAGCAACTCAGAAGTCGTATGCCCCGCCTGTTTACGATCGTCTAGGCGTCAGGTACGTAAATCGAATCGAAGAAGTCGAAGACCTTGACCGCCTGGAACTAATGGTTAAGCCGGTCGCTTTGGCTGGACTTGGGGTTCCCCACGAAGATGTCAAAGTGCGACACTCGCTTTGTGATACTTTGTTTGTGGACGGAAGTGCAAATATCCAAGCTCGATGGGGTTGGCTGCCAGCGGGCGCCGTAATAGATGCTGATCTATCGGCGCCTACTGTCGAACATTGGATGTTGGATATCGATGTATTCTCTTCTGGCGGAACTCAATTTGATTCCGGGGAACTAACCTCACAAGCTCGCGAATTTGCGGAAAAGTCTTATCGGCTCTTTCGCTGGTTGGTAACAGACGAGTTCATCGAAAACTTTGGCGGTTGACGATGGCGGAAGTCTATTATTATGGAGAGGCGCCGACTTCTAGTTCGCAAGTCGACGACATCGACTTTCAAGCTGCCAATTTCGTCAAGCGTAACGCTACGTCCTCTAGTCAGAGGACGAGAAGAATTCGAAAGGGAAGTTCTCCTGCGGCAGTAGGTATCGTTTCCGGCGTGGTGCTTAGTGCGCTTACGGGAGTGGTGACGGACGTAGGGTCATTCGTTGCATCGACTCCGATAACGAGAACTTTACGTGCAGAGTCGGCTGCGCCTTCATCAAGCCGTGGCGGCAGTAATGAAAAAGGGCGAAACTCGCCGAACGTCAAGGATTCGCAGGATTCGGGGCGAGGGGAATTCGCTAGCTCAATCCGGCGTGTGCATGCGTCTAGCGGTCTCACTTGGGACGAGATAGCGCGCCTTGTCGGCGTCTCCCGTCGAACCGTACACAATTGGATCCAGGGGGCTCGGGTAAGCTCCGCAAATGCAAGAACCCTTTCGCGAGTATGTACTACTTTAGAGCGCGAAGACAAGGGGGATCCTGCCTCAACGCGCGCGCATCTGCTTGCTCCACGTCTCGGCGGAATGTCGCCTTACGAGAGGATGCTTGCCCGGCGATTGGATAATGAACCGAAGCATGTCGACGACTTTAACCCAAGCCAGCGCGTTTCCATGCGAGAAAGTCCTCCCGATGTGCATGGTGCCTTGCTGAACATCGAAGAACTTGACTGAGTGGTGGTCGACATGTCCATGGGAGAAGGCAGCGGGTCTTCGAATATGGAAGAGGTTAACCGACGGTTGACGTCGTGGAGGCAGGGGGACGTCGCCAGGTTCGGCAAGTTCGTACACGTAGCAGATTTGTCATGCCCCACTACGGATCTCTCGTCAGAGGCGTCTGCGCGAATTGGTCGATCAGGTCTTCGTAGTCTCACTGCCAGTGTCGATGCTGTCGTCTTACTAAGCCAAACCTGCGATATTGTCCGGGACTCCTCGAAGAGGGCCTATGTAGAAGTCTGCCCGGTACTGCTCGTGGCCCAGGAGCAGGCCGATCAGGCAGCGTGTGGCGAATTGACCTGTTACGCGGCCTTGCCTTGGTTTGCCAAGAATGCAGTGGCTGACCTTGATCGTGTAATGACGATCGAGAAAGGCCTCCTGGTAAACCTAGACAAGTTGGCTGCTTGGAGTACGGATCGCGAAATTTGCAACTTTCAGCGAACAATAGTGCGCAGGTATCAGCGTTTCGCGTTTCCGGATGAATTTAGTAAGGGAATGTCGAAGTTGCGAAAAAAGGTGGCTTCCAGGCACGGCAAGCCTAATAGTGCGGAAGGAGTCCTCTTTTCCCGTCTTCGTCAGGTTAGAGTTGAACCGGATTCGTCGTGGGGTGAGGCGACCTTCTCTTGCACGTTTCACTTCATTCTTCCTGTCAGCACGCTGCCGAAGCTGCCGGAAGATCTCACAGAATCGAAGCCACTAGCGTCGGCTCGGACGTGGTTCCAAGGTAAATCTCGCAATTCATCTGAGATCGCGGAAAAGCTTCTGGGGGAAACTGATACCCAAGCTATTTCTTTTCTGTGGCATCGTTTGGCGGAGACTTGGATTTCTCAGCTTGTTGAACCGATCGGCGGATTCCTGGGCGGCAGTGCTGAAGTTGCCAGTGATGAAGAATTCTCGCTTGCTGATATGAACCGAACCGTGGCTCTTGATCTAGACTACTTGAGTGATCAAGATGCCTAGTTTTCGTATCCTATTGGATGTTAGCGAAGATCGGTTCGTCGAGTCTCTATTAGATGGGTTGCTAGTCCAGTAATCTCGTCGGTAATTGCGTCAACCTCGGCTGCAGCGAACTTTGCACGTTTGCCGCGTTTGTTGGCAAAGCCGATCGATTGCACGCCGGCTGCGCGGGCAGCGTCGATATCCGTGATCGAGTCGCCAATAAATGCGCATTTGTCAGGGGTGACGCCAAGCTCTGCGGCCCCACGATAAAGAAGATATGGGCTCGGCTTTAGTAGCCCGGCGTCTGGGCTGTTCCGCGCGGACACATAGTCGATTAACGCGCGGAGGTCGTACAGGTCGAGATAGGTATTGATAGCGGTTGTGCTGTTGTTGCTGACGATCGCGATTGGCCGACCGGAATCGTGCCATACGTGAATGAGTTCGTGCGCGCCTTCGGTAAGGGTTGCGCTAGAGATGGCCTCGATCTCGTGTGCAGTAAAGGTGGCTTCGACGTAACGGGCCTCATCTTCGCCAAGTGTTGCGGCGTAGCAGAAGACGTCGAATGGGTCGTCACTCGTTGCAACGGCCTCCGGTAGGTCGGTATACCCACCGTCTGCGAGCACTCCTCGGAGCTGATCGGCAACTGTGGATGCGGGGATGCCTGCGAAGACTGAGCAAACCGGGCCGTCGAAGTCGAGGAATAGAGCGCCTGCGCGTGCGAGCACATCGGCGGCTCTCATCGCTGGTAATCCGTGGCGACGCTGTTCCACAGGCTGTCGAACCATGTCTTGGCCTGGTCGACGTACTGGGAGCCGGTGGAGGTGTCGTCGTCGTTGATCGAGTGGTGGAAGAGGATCGCGTCTTTGCCCATGAGGTCGTAGATCGCCTGGGTCTCGCCGCCGAAGTTGATGACGTGCTCGCGGACCGGGTAGAAGCCGAAGAACGTCTCTTCGTTGTTGATCAGGTAGAGCTTGAACATCGGCGGTGCCGGGTGTACGCGGACCTGCGCCGTTGCCTTGTTGACCAGGCCAAGTTCGCCGAGCTCGGTCACCGAGTCGACGATGGCCAGGGTGTGACGCCGCATGATCTCTTCGGCGCGCTTCCGGAACAGTGGGCTGTCGGCGTGCTCGTCCACTGTGACCGGAAGGGACCACGGCTGGGTCGGGTCCGGCACCAGAAGGCGGACGGTGATCGACTCTGGCCGGAGCCGGCCGATGCGGATCTTGTCCAGTGGCTCGGTGATGACGCCGTGCAGGGTTTCGCCGGAGAAGCCGGCGAAGTCGATCGTGACGTCCTGGGCCTCGAAGGCGCGTTCGATGTGCGGTCGGAGGCCGACGGGACGTTCGGTGCGCTCTCGGACGAAGACCCCGCTGCCCTGGCGTGAGACGATCAGGCCCTCGTCGCGGAGTTCACGGATGGCGTTCTGCACGGTCATCGGCGCGACGTTGTACGTCTTCGCGAGCTCGTTGCGCGATGGCAGCTTGTCGCCCGGCGTGAACTTCCTGGTCAGGATTGCTGCGCGTAGAGCGTTCGCAACCTGCACGTAGGGCGGCCTCGGGTCATCCGGGTCGAGTGCCATGTGTGCGTCCTTCCTTGACTGGTGCCCAAGGCACGAGTCAAGTCTCCCCGACCCGACGCGAGCCTGTCTAGGCGACCTAGCGGCCTAGACCGTTTTCGTCTTGCTTGACTTGGCTAGCCAACCTGGCTAACCTGACCATGTCAGCCACGATAGGCAGCGCCGAGTGAGGCGCCTGACCAGGGAGAACCGACATGGCAGTACCGCGCGGAACGCGCTTCGAGATCGACCACGACGCCGTGTTCCCGGCGGGGGCGGCGATCGTTGGCCCCGTCACCCCGGACATGGAGTACGTCTCGAACGAGGACAAGGCCCGGGGCAAGCAGCCCAAGCAGAAGATCGACGAGCAGACCGGCCTTCCGCAGTGGAAGGTCACCGTGACCGACCCGTCGGCGGAGAAGGACCGCGACAAGTCGGCCACGGTCACCCTGCTCGACCGGGTCCAGCCCGTCCCGCCCCCGGCCGCGATGGAGGGGTTCGACTTCCGGCCGGTCGTGTTCGAGGGCCTGACGGTCGAGGCCCGCGTCATGGGCGAGAAGTTCAAATACCAGGGCTGGGCGCTGCGGGCCACCGGGATGCGGGAGCCGGGTAGTGGTGCTGGCTCGAAGCAGGCCGCGAAGACCCCGGCCGGCCAGAGTGGTCAGCAGAAGGCCGCGTGATGGCGGGGCGGCCGTCGCGTGAGGCGGTCGCTCGGTGGAACGAGGCGTACGCGGAGCAGACGTCCGCACTGTTCGCCGCGATGAGGTCAACATCTGACGATCTGGCGGCAGTGCGGCGTCTTGCTCACGCCTACCACGCGGTCGCGGTGGCGTGGCGCGCCTTGTCCGCCGATCTCGCTGCCCCGTTATGGGCGCGGCACGCGTCGGCCGTGGCGGCTGAGGAGTTCGAGCGGCGGGCGCGCATGGAGTTCGACCGCGCCGACTCGGCCCAACGACCAGGGGAGATCACATGAGCCGGTGGGAACGGATACGGGCTTGGGAACTGGCCTACGCGCGATACGCGGGCGCGTCGGATGTCGACTTGCCTCCGGTGTCGCGGGCGGTTGCCGCAGCTTGGCGTGATCTTGCGGCCGAAGTTCCGTTACCGGCCTGGGCGCGGGCGGCCGTCATCTCCGCTGCTGAGGCATTCGAGATTCAAGCCGACAAGTGGGACACCCGCCTGCGGCGTGGGGAAAGTGTTCGGGGACATGGCGTACGACAAGAAGCGGGACGCGGTGAAAGCCGGGTGGGACGGGTTCGGCGTGACGTGGATCGTCGGGTCGGAAGCGGAACTGACGGTCGAGGAGACTGGTTCGGACCCGACGCATCCGCCGATGTTGGTGCTCGCGGGGGCGCCGTGCGTGGTGATGCTCCGGCCGCCGGACGACCCGGCGATGTGGCCAGCGTGCGTGAGGTTCCTTCGTCAACTCCGCGACGGCGCGGAGGACATGGCGGCACTCCTCGAAGCCCGCGCGACGGATCGGCTGGTGCGTGATGAAGACGCCGGATAAGCCGCGCACCCTGCGGGACGCGCACGAGATCGCGACGGATCGTCGCCCGGCACCGGACGCGAATCCGTCCGTGTGGCTGGCATTTCGTCAGGCGAACGCGCGGATGTACGAGACGGTTGCCGATGTCGACCGAGGCCACCACCACGAAGCCCTGTACTGGGCGGACTACGAACGACGTCAGGCAGGGGAGGTGTCGGCAAAGATCCAGGGCAGCAAGTCGAAGCCTGAATAGTGCCGTGTAGACGAACAAGAAGTCAACGATAGAAGTAAAAAACGCACGCTATGACGTGCGGCGATGAAACGCGTCCTCGTGAGGGTGACGCGGAACCGTAAGGCGCAGAAGCGGAAACTCGGCTACCAACCATGCCGCTCCTGCGCTGTCCACAACCGCGAGGTGTGAACAATGCAGACGCTAGACGATGACAAGCAACCATCGCCAGTGGGGGTCACCCGCTCGCGATGCTCGGAATGCAAGCGGTTCGCTCGGCTGCTGCCGGGTGAGACGAAGTGCGCCCCTTGCTTGGGTGCGTTGCCGCTGGATCTCTCGGCAGTGCTGGGTGGTGGTCGGCGATGACCTCTCCCGGGATGCTGGTGATCGCTCTGGCCGGCCTCGGCCTCGCCGTGTGGGTGCTGGCCAAGATCGGACGGGCCTTGGCGTCGATGGCTGAGGCGCTCGCGGCGATGGTGGTCGTGTTCGTCGGCCTGTGGTGGGCCTGCAAGGTCGTGTTCTGGCTGTTTTCGCAGGTCGTGATCCACTGGCGCACCAGCTTGACCGTGATCGCGGTCTATCTGTGGTGTGTGTGGATCGGCTGGATCTGGCTCGTGGTCAACCTCGGCGGCCTGGCGCTGATTCTCGGCGTGTGGCGGCTGCTCGACGTGACCTCGTTCGACCAGTGGTGCGGCCGGCCGTTGCGGTCGTGGTGGCTGCGCTGGGCGGTCTACCACCTCAAGCTTCCATGTTGGCTGCACGCCTGCGGCCTGAGCGTCCGGGACACTGCGCTGCCGGTGGAGGTGACCGTGAACCTGGTGGGGCGTCGCAAGGCGTCGCGGGCGACGGCTCGGCAGTCTGGGGTGCAGGTCCCCAAGGTTCTCGGCGTCCGCTCCGGCCCGTCCTGGGATGAGGTCCGGGTGCAGCTCGTGCCGGGCCAGAAACCGGAGGACTTCGACGACGCTGCCCGTGCGCTGGCGTCGGCGCGGAAGGTCGCGCGGTGTCAGGTGCGGGAGCTGGAGCCGAACGTGGTGTCGGTCGACTTCCAGCGGCGGGACCAGCTGGCGGCGCTCGTGCCCTCCCCGGCCGTTCCTGACCTGGTCGCGGTACAGGAGTCCTCGGTGGACCTTCGTCGTGTCTGGGCCGGGCGCACGGAGTACGGCCACGACTGGCGGGTGCCGCTGCTCGGCTCCGGCGCGCATTGCCTGACCGCTGGCGCCTCGGGTGCCGGGAAGAACTCGGTGATGTGGTGCCCGCTGGTGTCGGCGGCCCCGGCAATCCGGTCCGGGCTGGTGCGGATGTCGGGGATCGACCCGAAGGGCATGGAGCTGGCTTACGGACGGGGGATCTTCTCGCGCTACGCGGTGTCGGGGAAGGACGCGCTTGAGGTGCTGGACGGGCTGGTAGAGGAGATGGAATCGCGGAAGCGGGAGTTCGCCGGGCGGGTCCGCACGATCCCGCTGTCCACGGAGTACCCGCTAGAGCTGCTGGAGTTCGACGAGATCGGCGCGCTGACCAAGTACACCGACCGCAAGACCCGGGAACAGATCGTCGAACGGGTGGCGCTGCTCAACACCCAGGGCCGCGCCTTGAACATCTCGGTACGCGGCTATGTGCAGGAGCCGACCAAGGACACCGTGCCCGTGCGGGAGCTGTTCACCCGGCGCGTCTGCCTCCGGGTGACCTCCAAGACGCACGTCGGCATGGTCCTCGGCGATGGCGCCTATGAACGGGGAGCGTGGGCCAACCGCATCGGAGACAGCGAGGCCGGGGTCGGGTTCGTGTGGGGCGAAGGCATCCGCGAACCCCTGCGTATCCGCGCCGGGTGGGTCTCCGACGAGACGGTCAAGGCGCTGGAGCACTACGTCACCAACGGCGGCGTAGCTCGGCCCGTGCTCGGCGGCGAGGGGGTGGCGGCGTGAACACGACCATGGTCTTCCTCGACGCGATCCGGGATCACCTCGACTTGCACGTGTTGGGTCCGGTGGCGTCGGTGAACGTGACGTCTGGCTCGGACCCGATCTGGGTGCAGCTTGGTGCCCGTCGGGTGCTGTCCGAGGTGGCGTCGGCGCTGGTGACGTGGGCCGAGACGCTGGATGAGGTCTCCGCGCAGATCTGGCGGACACCCGCTGGAACGTCGGTGCATCTGATCGTCAGCGGCCGGATGCCCTGCGGGGTCCCGGTCCGCGTCTACGGCGCGGTCGACTTCTCCGAGGATCTGTTCCCGGACCTGCCCGCCGGGTCGCGGCAGGACATGCCCGTGTTCGTGCTCCGGCAATGGTCCCGCTCCGGGGAGGTGGCTGCCTGATGACTGACCAGGGACAGGCCCAGCCGGCCACTGCCGGGACGCGGGCCGAACGGATGCGGGCACCGCTGGCGGCCGACGTCATTCGGGCGACGGCGGAGAAGCACGGCGTTTGCGTCCGCCCCTTCACCATGGAGGTCGGCGACACCGAGACCGGCGAACTTCGCTACATCCCGGTGCCCTGCGGCTCCACTGTGGAGTCAGTGTGCCTGCCGTGCGCTCGGAAGGCGAAGGCGCTTCGGCAGGCCCAGTGCCGCGAGGGCTGGCACCTGACCGAGGAACCCAACCTCATCGCCGAGCTGCCGTCGGAGGATCACAAGGAGCTCCTGACCTACCGGGCGGACCTGGTGGCGGCGTATCGGGAGGTTGTCGAGCACGACCAGGCCGAAGCCGAAGAGCTGAGGGAGGAGGTCGCCGGGGTCGATGCGGAACTTCGGCAACTCGGGATGCGGGGCCGGCTGCCCGCCCTCGACGTCCCGACCAAACGGGCCGTGAAGCGGTCGACCCGTCGTCGGCAGGACGCGCCGAACCTGCCCCGGCAGAAGGTCGCGAAGACCACCGTGGGCAGGGAGTACGCGGGGAAGTTTCGGCCGTCCATGTTCGTCACGCTGACCTGCGACTCCTACGGACCTGTCCGCGACGGTGCACCGGTCGACCCGTCGCGGTACGACTACCGGCGGGCCGCTCGGGACGCGGTGCACTTTTCCGCGCTGGTGGACCGCTGGTGGCAGAACCTCCGTCGAGTCGTCGGCTGGGACGCGCAGTACTTCGCCACCGTCGAACCCCAAAAGCGGACCGCTCCGCACCTGCACGCAGCGATCCGCGGTGCCATCCCGCACGACGTCATCCGCCAGGTCACCGAAGCCACCTACCACCAGGTCTGGTGGCCCAACCACGACCAGATCGTCTACGTCGATCGGCTGCCAGTCTGGGACCCGGACACCCGCGCGTTCCTCGACCCGGACACCCGAGAGCCGCTGACCAGCTGGGACGACGCGGTGGAAGAGGTGGAGGTCCCGGCGCACGTGGTGACCTTTGGGCGGCAGGTGCACTCCAAGGGCATCCTCGGCGGGACCGAAGAGGCCGGCCGCCACATCGGCTACCTGACCAAGTACCTCACCAAGTCCACCGGCGAGGTGGTCGAGGCGGACACGGCGCGGCTGCGGGATCACCACGACCGGCTGCACGCCGAACTGTCGGTCACCCCGTGCTCGCCCCGGTGTGCGGTCTGGCTGCTCTACGGGATTCAGCCCAAGGGCGCGGGCAGCAAGACCACGCCGGGGCACTGCAAGGGCCGGGCTCACCGCCGCACCACGCTCGGGCTGCCGGGGCGGCGGGTGCTGGTATCGCGCAAGTGGTCGGGCAAGACCCTCGACGACCACAAAGCCGACCGCAAAGCCTTCGTCACGCAAGCGTTGGCCGCCATTGGGATCGAGAAGCCACAACCGGACCCGGCCCGGCTCGTGTGGCGCAAGGTCGAGCCCGGAGACCCGCAGGTCCCGCCCCGGCCGCACCTGGTCATGCGGGCGATCGCCGAGCGGATCACGTGGAAGGCCGAGTACGACCGCGCGCTACTCGCGGCCGCCGGACCACCAGGGAGCGAACCGGAAACTTCGGCAACTCAGCAGGCTGCTTAGACCCTGGGGAGGGGATCGCATGGAAAAGAAGTACCTGACGGTTGATGAGGCGGCCGTCTACCTGAACACGGGGGTTCGGTTCGTGCGTCGGCTGATCGCCGAACGACGGATCGCGTTTCACAAGGCTGGGGTGCACGTCCGGTTCGCGTTGGAAGACCTGGAGAGCTTCATGCAGGCCGGCCGGGTCGAGCCGATCACGCGGGCGTCGGTCCGCCGGGACCTGGGAAGGGCGGCCTGACATGGCGAACAAGCAAGGGCATCGCGGTTTCGGGAATGTTCGGCAACTTCCGTCCGGGCGCTGGCAGGCACGTTATCCCGGCCCGGATGGGCTCATGCGGAACGCGCCGAACACGTTCAGCACCAAGCGGACGGCGGAACGGTGGCTGTCGGCAGTGGAAACACAGATCACGCAAGGCGAGTGGACCGACCCGGAACGTGCGAAGCGCAAGCTCGGCGACTACGCGGACCAGTGGATCGTTCAGCGTCCGGGACTTCGCCCGCGCACGGTCGAGCTGTACAAGTGGTTGCTACGTAAGCACATCGCGCCGGACCTCGGCGGGGTCGAGCTGGGCAAGCTGTCGACGGCGGTCATTCGCCAGTGGCGGGCGGACCGGCTGACGGCGGGCGTCTCGGAGTCGGTGACGGCCAAGTCGTATCGGCTGCTCCGGGCGATCCTGAACACGGCCGTTGATGAGGACAAGATCCTCCCACGCAACCCCTGCCGGGTCCGTGGTGCTGACAAGGAGAACCCTGACGAACGGCCGGTGATCACCGTGGCCCAGGTCTTCGACTTGGCCAGTCGGATGCCGGAGCGGTTCCGGGCGCTGGTCCTGCTCGCCGCGTTCGGGTCGCTGCGGTGGGGTGAGGTGACGGCGCTGCGTCGATGTGACCTGGCTGAGGACGCGTCGTGGGTGCGGGTGTCGCGGGCGATGGTCGAGGTTCCCGGCCGTGGGCTCGTCGTCGGTCCGCCGAAGTCGCGGGCTGGCGTCCGGACGCTGATCATCCCGACGGCTGTCCGGCCTGACCTCCTCCGGCATCTGGAGACCTGGGTCAAGCCGGAGCAGGACGCGCTGCTCTTCACAGGTGAGCGAGCTAGGCACGCGGTCCGCCGGCCGAATTTCAGCCAACGGACCCGGTGGACAGAGGTCGTGGAGAAGATGGGGCTCAAGGGGCTGCACTTCCATGACCTCCGGCACGCCGGGAACATCTGGGCGTCGAAAGCGGGCACGTCGACCAAGGATCTGATGGCGCGGATGGGTCACGACGACATGCGCGCGGCCCTGATCTACCAGCGCGCGACCAGCGACGCCGACAAGCAGATCGCGGACCGGCTGTCCAAGCTCGTCGACCGGCACCGCAAGGGCATCCCGCCCGACTCTGCAGAGGTAGGCGATGTCGAACGGCGGTCCGACGACAAGGACACATAACGATCGTTATAGCTGGTAGTCTGCGCGCCATGGGGTCACGACAGTCACGTGAGAAGCGGCGCCGCCGCCTACGTGCTGTGACCCTCGCGGTGCTCAGCGGCATGGCTGCGGGAGCCAGTGTGGCCGGCGGCTTCGCGGCGGCACCGACTGCGTTCCAAGTCGAGGCGCTCCTCGCCGCCGCACTCATCACGGCACTCAACGCTGGTTTTTCAGCATTACCACCGCCAGGTGATGCCCATAAAAAGGTCAGCGCCTAGCCTAGAGGGCTGCGCAAAAATCATGACCTCCTTGCTGTAGTTTGATGATTGGGCAACTTTCGTCGTAGGCGTGAAACTATCGACAATCGTCGTGCTCGCTGGTCTGACCTGGGCTTATGTGACATGGCGGGGGCGCGAGGCGCTAACTTTGACACGTGTCATGCGAATCAAAATTTGCAAGCGGTTTTTAATGTAGAAACAATTTATTGTAACTTCGATCGCGGTATTCATTGACACTTCACGTAGACGCGAGTCCCGGGTGCAGTTGGTGTCCAGGTAGGTCACTGCTGTCGGCGGGCGTGGAGATGCAACAGGGGTTCGTGTCGGGGGTGCTCGGGCATCAATGGCACGCTAATGGCACATGAACCGACCCGACCCGGTACGAGCAGAAGCCCCAGGTCCACAGTAGACACCGTGTGACCTGGGGCTTCTCTATGAGAGCGGATGACGGGAATCGAACCCGCGTATTCAGCTTGGGAAGCTGATGTTCTACCATTGAACTACATCCGCAGTGCGTCGCCAGCATACACGGCATCGTGATCCCCCTGTCCAGTGCCCTCCTCCTTGACTCGCGCGCGTCATGTGACAACACTTGTTGTCGACTGGCGGAGGTGAGCGGCATGGACGAGCCCGAGCTGTTCCGGCAAGGCGGGTTCCGGCTGGCCCAGCGGCTGTTCATCGAAGGTGACATCCGGGGTGACGAGCGGCAGGTCGCGCGCCTGCGGGAGTTCGCCCAGGTGCAGGACCGGCTCGCCGACGACGTCGTCGCCTGGATGGCGCAGCAGCCCAAGGGGCAGGGGCGCGCCCTCTTCGAAGACGCCCTCGTGAACCGAAGCAGCGCGACCGGGCCGCTCAAGGACTTCTTCGACCAGGTCGACGCCAAGCCCTACTGGGTCGACGACGAACGGCTCGAGCGGGGCGCGAAAGCCATCACGCGGGCCGGGCTGCTGGGGCTCTTCCCGCTGGGAGACATGTCGCTGATGGGCGGCTACCTCGCCTCGCGGGCCACGAAATCCCTGGTCGGGACCGGGGAGATCGAATACAAGGCCACCCGGAGGCTGGTCGAGACCGCCGCCTGGTGGATCGACGTCACCACGCCCGGTGCCCTCAAGCACGGTGGGAAGGGGTACGCCTCCGCGCTGCGGATCCGGCTCGTGCACGCCCACGTGCGCGCCGCCATGAATCGGCGGGACGACTGGGACTACGCCGCCTGGGATCGGCCCGTCAACCAGGTGCAGACCGCCGGGACGCTGCTGCTCTTCTCGCTCGTCTACGTCTTCGGCACGCAACTGCTCGGCCTCCGCTACTCCGCCCGTGAACGCGGCGACATCCTGCACCTCTGGCGCTACATCGGCTGGCTCATGGGCGTCGACGACGAGCTGCTGCCCGCCTCCGAAGAGGACGCCTGGCGGCTGCTGTGGCTGCTCGCCGCCACCGAGTTCATCCCGGACGACGACTCGAAGCGGCTCGCGAAGGCGTTGATCGAGGCCAACGCCGCCGTCGGCGAAGGGCGCGGGGCCGTCGGGAAGGTGCTCTCGCACGTCTCCGTCGCCGTGCACTCGTCGATCAGCCGGCTCGTGCTCGGGAAGACCAACGCCGACTTCCTCGGGCTGCCGAACGATCCCGTCGCGCAGGCCGCGATCGTCGCCGTCGCGGGCGTCAACTTCGCCGCCGAGACCGTGCGGCGGTTCATCCCGGGGGCCACCGCGCTGCAGGAACGGATCGGGCAGGCCGGGCGCCGCGGGTACGTGAAGCGGCTCGAGAAGATCTTCGCGCCGGACACGACCTACGCGCAGCACATGCGGGCGGCCTGAACCCACCGGATAGGCTTCGGGCCGTGCTGCTCAGTGACCGTGACCTCCGCAAAGAGCTCGACGCCGGCCGGCTCGGCATCGACCCCTTCGATGCCGGCATGGTCCAGCCGTCCAGCATCGACGTCCGGCTCGACCGGTTCTTCCGCGTCTTCGACAACAGCAAGTACACCCACATCGACCCGCAGCTGCAGCAGGACGAGCTGACCTCGCTGGTCGAAAAGGAGGGCGAGGAGCCCTTCGTGCTGCACCCCGGCGAGTTCGTGCTCGGCTCGACGTTCGAGCGCGTCGCCCTGGCCGACGACCTCGCCGGCCGGCTCGAGGGCAAGTCGTCGCTCGGCCGGCTGGGGCTGCTCACGCACTCGACCGCCGGGTTCATCGACCCCGGCTTCTCCGGGCACATCACCCTGGAGCTGTCGAACGTGGCGAACCTGCCGATCACGCTCTGGCCCGGCATGAAGATCGGCCAGCTGTGCATCTTCCGGCTCTCCAGCGCGGCCGAGCACCCGTACGGCTCCAGCGAAGCCGGGTCCCGCTACCAGGGGCAGCGCGGTCCCACCCCGAGCCGGGCGTACAAGAACTTCCACCGCGTGGACACCTGGCGTTAATTCCGGACCTTCTCGTTCCAGTCGATGTGGTGGTTCCACATGAAGGCGTTCGGGTCTTCGTCGAACGGCTTCGAGAACGCCCGCTTGATGAAGAAGTCGCGGACGACGCGGCCGACCGGGCCGATGACCTTGGTGTCGCCGTTGCGCTTGCCGGCCGCGACCACGGCTTCGACGCGCTCGCGCCGCAGACTTTCGTAGGTGGCGAGCGCTCGGGGGATGTCGGGCACGTCGCGAAGGCATTTGCCCAGCGTGACGGCGTCCTCGATGGCCATCGAGGCGCCCTGCCCCGCCGCGGGTGACGTCGCGTGCGCCGCATCGCCGATGATCACCATGCGGCCGCGGTGCCAGACCGGGACCGTCGGGAAGTCGTACGTCGGCCAGGCCGGGTAGATCTCCCGCGTCGCGCGGATGATCTCGGCGGCCGGGGTCCGGTCGCGGGCCACCAGGTGCAGGAGCTCGGTGCGCAGCTTCTCGCCGGCGAGCGTGGCCAGCTCGGACGCGGTGGGTTCGGTCTTGCGGGCCGGGTTCGCGAACCACCAGACGCGGCCGTCCGTGCTGATGACGTGGCAGAAGAACACGCGCTTGCCGAAGACCATGTTCAGCACGCCCGGCTCGTCGGGCAGGTCCAGGCCTTCGGCGAACCCGCCGGTGTTCAGCAGCGGGACGTACCGCGGTGACGGCGCGTCCGGGTCGATGATCGTGCGGACGCGGGAGCGGAGGCCGTCGGCGCCGATCAGGAGGTCGCCCTGCGCGTGCGAGCCGTCGGAGAAGTCCGCTCTGACGTGCGTGTCCGTCTGGCTCGCGCCGATCAGGCGTTTGCCGTACTCGACGCGGATGCCGCGCCGCGCGGCCTCGTCGCGCAACGCCACGTAGAGGTCGGAACGGAGGACGGTCTGGCTCACCGTGCCGTCCGGGAGGGCGCCGCCCAGGGGGAATTCGGCGAGCCGCGTGCCGTTGCCGAGCCCGATCGACATCCGCGGTGAGTCGAAGCCCGCGCTGCGGACGACGTCCTTGAGGCCGAGCGGGAGCAACGCGTCCAGGCCGTTGACGGCCAGCGTCAGGAACGCGCCGACGCCCTCGGCACCGCGGTCGTACGCCTCGAACAGCAGCGGCTCGTGCCCGGCTTCGTGCAGGGCGATGGCCGTGATCGTGCCCGCGACGCCGCCCCCGATGATCAGTGCCCGTGTCATGTGTTTCGACCCCTCGAATGTCTTAGAAAGTAATTCGTTCTGTCGAACTAAAGAGTGGGCTAGGCTGGTCGCCGTGTCAAGCGAGCGAACGAAACTCGTCGAAGAAGTCCTGCTCAGGTCGCGGGAGCTGTCGACGGAGACGGTCATGTTCCACACCGCGATCTCCGAGACCCGGGGGTTGTCGGCGGTGGAGAGCAAGGTCCTGGACTACCTCGCGCGCTTCGGGCCGCAGACGCCGAAGGATCTTGCCCGGCTGTCGGGGCTCGCGCCCGCTTCGGTGACGGCGATGATCGACCGGCTGGAACGCAAGGGGATCGTCAACCGCGAGCCGCACCCGGAGGACCGGCGCAAGATCCTCATCGCCCTGGACCTGCAGTCCATTGCGAGTGGAGTGCACCTGTGGGACCACCTCGTCAAAGGCATGTACGAGCTCTGCGACCGCTACACCGACGACGAGCTCCGGACGGTCATCGGGTTCGTCCAGGCCGCCACCGCCCTCACCCACGAGTCGACGGAGAAGCTGACCGGCTCCGGCGCCGGGCTCACGAACGAGTGAGTTTGACGGCGTAAAACCGGGTCTCGTGCCACGCTCCCAAGGTCGTCTCGGCCCCGGAGGTGGCGAGGAGTGCCGTTACCCGACAGACCGCTTCGCCCGATTCTCGTGCTGGTTCTGGTCTTCCTGGCCTCGGCCTTCGTGCCGTCGGCGGGTGCGGCCGCCGCGCCACCGTTCGAGGTGGGCTACGACGACGTGGTCTACGGCGACTTCGTCTATGCGGGCAACGGCGTCCTGCGCTGCCCGGTCGCTGCCGACAGCGCGCCGACGACCGGGACGGTCGCGACCCCCGCGGCGTGCGCGAACACCGCCGACCGCAAGGACACGCTCGCCAACGACGACTTCTTCATGCAGTGGGCCGACGTCGACGCCGACCCGGGCACGTTCGACTCGGCGAGCGCGTCGGTGGGCGTCCCGCCGGGAGCTCGCGTCGTCTTCGCCCGGCTGAACTGGGCCGGCAGCACCACCTGCGGTCCCTCGGCGGTCGCGCCGCCCGGAACGCCCGCGAAGCAGAACGTCCGGCTTTCCGTCGGCAGCGCGGAATCCGTGGACGTCGCGCCCTCGGGGTACGTCGAGGACGGCGGTTACTACTCGGCGCGCGCCGACGTGACCGGCCTCTTCGCGAAAGTTCCTGCCGTCTTCGACGTGACGGTCGGGAACGTCTGGGCTTTGCGGGGTTTCGACTGCGCGGGCGGCTGGTCGATCGCGCTCGTCTACGCCTACCCGGAGCGCAACGCGGACTACGCGCCCAACAAGCGCAAGGTGGTCGTCTACGACGGCCACGTCCGGCAGACCGCCGGCGCCCCGGCGGCGGAGGCGACGATCACCGGCTTCCGCGCCGCGGCCGCCGACGCACACCTCGGCGTCACGGCCTACGACGGCGACTGGGGCGCGTCCGGCGACCAGTTCCTGGTCGACGGCACCCCGGCCGCCGAGCCCGCGACCGGCGGCACGGCCAATTTCTTCATCTCCAACGCCGAAACCGCCGCGGCGCCGGGCGCGAAGAACAACTTCAGCGTCGACGCGAAGGCGTTCAACGTTGACAGCATCCCCGCCGGCGCGACGAGCACGAAGCTCGGCTTCGTCACCAGCGGCGACGCCATCCTGGCGCAGAACCTCGCGTTTTCGGTGCCGGTGCCCGAACTCCAGATCGCGGTGCGCGCCACCCGGCCGAAGGCGCACGCCGGTGAGCCGGTGACGTTCGCCGTCGTCGTGACCAACCCGGGCGACGTCCCGGCGTCCGGGGTCGAGGTCGCCGACCCGGCCGTCCCGGGCTGCGCCAAACCGCTCGGCACGCTCGCCCCGCATCAGACGGTCAGCTACACGTGCACCGGAACCGCACCGCCCGACGACTTCACGAACACCGCGAAGGCGACGGGCACGAGCGCGCTCGGCGACGCACTCAACGGCGTGGCAAGCGCCCCCGTCGACGTCCTGCACCCGGCGCTGGGCATGACGAAGACGGCCGACCGGCCCGCATACCGCGCCGGCGACGTCGCGACGTTCACGATCAAGGTCACGAACACCGGCGACACGGGGCTGTCCGGCGTCGAGATCGCCGACCCGAAGACGCCGTCGTGCGCTCTCACCGGAGCGCTCGCGCCGGACGAAAGCCGCACGACGACGTGCGCCGCGAAGGCGCCGATCGCCGACGGCGTCAACACGGCGAGCGCGGTCGGCACCGACGAGCTCGGCAAGCAGCTCACGGCGACGGCCGACGCGCCCGCGCCGACGATCGCGCCCGCGGTCGAGGTCACCAAGACCGCGGACCCCCCGGTGATCCACGCGGGCGACGCCGTCACCTGGACGGTCGCGGTGCGCAACACCGGCGACAGCCCGCTCGCACCGGTGAAGCTCACCGACGACACGACGTCGGCGTGCGCCCACACCTTCGCCGGCCTGGCCGCGGGTGCGACGCAGACGTACACGTGCACGGCGAACCCTTCCCGGACCGCGACGTCCCAGGTGACAGCGACCGGAACCGACCTGGCCGGCCGGCCCGTGACGGCCAGCGCGTCGGCGACGGTCACAGTCATCACCCCGGCGCTGACGCTCACGAAGGACGCCACGCCCGCCATCGCGCGCGCCGGCGACCCGGTCACGTTCACGGTGACGGCCGCCAACGCCGGCGACGCACCGCTGACCGAGGTGGCCGTGACGGACGACGTCCCGGCGTGCGCCAAGGCGATCGGCGCCCTGGCCCCGGGCGCGACGGTCACCTACACGTGCACCGCCCCAGCCCCGCCGGACGACTTCGCCACGACGGCCACGGCCACCGGCAAGGACCAGCTCGGCCGCGCGGTGAAGGTCACCGACGACGCGGCGGTGGACGTGATCCACCCGGCGGTCAGGCTGGCCGTGCGCGCGACACCGGCCCAGGTCCGCGAGGGTGACACGGTGACCTGGACGATCACCGCGGCCAACCCGGGCGACGTGCCGCTCACCGAGGTCACGGTCGCGGACGACCAGGTCCCGGCGTGCGCGAAGCGGTTCGGCGCGCTTCAGCCGCAGGCGCAGCAGGAGTACACGTGCACGACGCTCGCGGGCACGGCCGGCTTCGCGAACAAGCCGACGCTGACGGGCACGGACCCGACGACCCGCCCGGTGACGGCGGCCGCGGAGGGGGCGTTCGCGGTCCAGCACCCGGCGGTCGCGATCACGACCGAGGTGACGGGCGGCCCGTTCCGCGAGGGCGACAAGGTGCCGTTCCGGATCACGGTTCGCAACACCGGTGACGTGCCGCTGGCGAGCCTCCGGGTCACGGACGCGCAGGTCACCGGCGCGCGAGCCATGGGGACGGATGCCACGCACACGCCAGCCACGGCCACGCGAGGCACGGACGCGCAGGCCACCGGCCCGCGAGCCATCGACGGGCTACCTGCCGCAGCGTCGGGCACCGGCGCACGAGCTGCCGCCTCCGCCACCCAAAATCCGGCCGCCCAAACCCCTGCCGCCCAAACCCCGGCCACCCAAGCCCCGGCCACCCAAGCCCCGGCGACCCAGACCCCAGCCACCAGCTGCACCCAGACCCTCGACGGCACCCTCGACCCCGGCACCTCGCGCGACTTCGCCTGCACCACCACAGCCCCGGCCGACGATGTCACCCGCAGCGTCCGGATTGTCGCCACCCCACCCGTCGGCGCGGATGTCGCCGCGTCCGGCAGCGCCGCCGTCGACGTCATTCACCCCGCCGTTGCGATCAGCCGGACCGTCGACCCCGCCGTCGTTCGTGTCGGCGACGCCGTGACCTCGACCATCACCGTCGCCAACACCGGTGACAGTGCGCTCCAGGACGTCGCCGTCGTCGACGAGCGGGCCCCGGGCTGCGCCAAGTCCCTGGGGCGGCTCGAACCGCAGGCGAAACTCACCTACAGCTGCACCCAAGCCGCCGGTGAAACCGACTTTGCCGCTGTTGCCAAAGCCACCGGTACCGATGCCACGAATCGGCCCGTGAGCGCCTCCGCTTCCGCCGGTGTCGACGTCATCCATCCCGCGATCACCGTCACCAACGACGCCACGCCCGCGCGCGTCCGGCCCGGCGATGCCGTCACGTTCACCCTCGTCGTCACGAACACCGGTGATGTCCCGCTGACCGACGTGTCCCTTGTGGACAGCACTCCGGCGTGCGCTCAAACCATCGGCACCCTCCTCCCCGGCGCCCGGCAGCGCCGCTCTTGCAAGGTAGACGCCGGCACCGACAGTTTCGTGAGCTCCGCCACCGCAAACGGCACCGATCCGGTGAAACGCCAGGTCAGCGCGACCGACGATGCGGCCTACACCGTCCTGCACCCCGCCCTCGAGCTCACGCAGGACGTCCACGGCGGCCCCTTCCGCCCCGGCGACACCGTCACCTCCACCCTCACCGTCACCAACACCGGCGACGTCCCGCTGACCGCCGTCCACATCCAGAGCCGGTCCTGCGCCAAGACCTTCGACCAACTCGAAGCCGGTGCCACGCAGAAGTCCGACTGCGTCACGACCGCCCCGGCCGACGACGAAGCCAGGACCGCGAGGGCAACGGCGGACGCCCCGGTCGGCCCACCGTTGACGGCAGCAGACACCGACGAGATCGACGTCATCCACCCGGCCGTGAAGCTCACGATCGACGCGACACCCCGGACGGTCCGAGCAGGCGACGAAGTCACCTTCGCCGTCACCGCGCACAACACCGGCGACGTCCCGCTCACCGGAGTGTCCGTTGTGGACGAGCAAACGACCTGCGCGAACAAGTTCGACACCGTCCCGGCGGGCGCGGTCAAGACGTACACCTGCACCCGCAAAGCGCCCGGCGACGACTTCGCGCAAGCTCTCGAGATCACCGGAATTGATCCGAGTGGTCGCACGGTGCAATCAGTTGGTGACGCAAAAGTCGACGTAGTCCACCCTGAGATCGCCGTGATGAAAGACGCGGCTCCCTACGAACTCCGGGAAGGCGGCACCGTCACGTTTTCGATCCTGGTCAAGAACACCGGTGACGTCCCGCTCGCCGACGTGAGAGTCGTCGACGACCACACGCCGTCCTGCGCGCACACCGCGCCGGAACTGGCCGTTGACGCCGAAATCTCGTACACCTGCACAACGATCGCGGGCAAAGTTGGCTTCAGGAGCAAAGCAACCGCCACCGGTCAAGACCCGGCCCGGCGTCCGGTGACAGCGTCCGGCGAAGCGGCTTTCGTCGTTCGAATGAGCTGAATGGAGTAACGCGGAAGCGCCCGATTGCCTCGAAATCGATGCCTGTCACCGACGGAAAATGTGACCAGTGCGTTCGCGGGGTTCTCGTCGTAATTGTCCCGTGATACGTTCCTGCGCCGTGTCCCCCATTGGTGAACGTGCGCACGTGGTGATCGTGTCACTCAGTGTGCTGCTCGGCGTTTTCTCCGCCGCGGCAGGCACCTGGATGGCCACCGCGGAAGGAAACACCGCCGAGCTCGGTGCCGCGGCGCTGGTCCTGCCGAACGCGCCCGCCGGCGCGGGCAGTGGCAGCGGAACCGACCTCGCCGGCGGCAAGGTTCAGACCACCACCCCCGGTCAGCCTGCCGCGCCCACCACCTCGGCCCCCGCCCCGACGACGTCCAGCGCGGAACCCACGCCGACCGAGACGTCCGCCGCGCCGCAGCCCTCGACGTCCGAAGCTCCGCCACCGCCGCCGAGCACCAAGCCCGCGGCCCGCGTCGCGCCTTCCGTGGCCGCCCAGGTCATCACGCTGGTCAACGACGAACGGGCGAAGGCAGGCTGCGACCCGCTGACCGAGGAACCGCACGTCACGAAGGCCGCGCAGGACTTCAGCGACCAGATGTCGGCCGAGAACTTCTTCTCCCACACCAGCCCCGACGGCACGACGTTCGACCAGCGCATCAAGCAGGCCGGTTACCCGAAGCCGGGTGCCGAGAACATCGCGCGGGGGCAGACGTCCGCGGCGCAGGTCATGGACTCCTGGATGAACTCCGAAGGCCACCGCGCGAACATCCTGAACTGCACGCTCAAGAAGATCGGCGTCGGCGTCACCACCACGGGCTGGTACTGGGTCCAGGACTTCGGTTACTGAGGCGAAGGCTTGCTCCACCGCTCGGCGATGTCGCCGTAGCGCGCCAGCACCGTCGCCCGCAGATCCGGATCGGATCGCGGCACGGGCTCGATGAACACCTCGGTGACGTCGTTGAACGTCTGCGTCAGCTCGGCCGCGAGCCGGACGCAGGCGCGTTCGAGGTCCGCGGCGCCGAGCGAGTCGTCGAAGTCGACGCGGGTGCAGACCAGCACCTGGTCGGTGCCCATCAGCATGGTCTGCAGGTCCACGACGGCCTCGATCTCCGGCGCGGCGGTCAGGTGGTCGCGGATGCCGCGGACCAGCCTGGGGTCGGCCTGGCGGCCGACGAGCAGGCCGCGGTTGGTGCGGCCGAGCAGGTAGGCGACGCAGGCGAGCAGCAGGCCGATGGCGATCGACGCGACGCCGTCCCAGACCTCGGAGCCGGTGAGCTGGTGCAGGCCGATGCCGCCGAACGCGAGCAGCAGGCCGACCAGCGCGGCCGAGTCCTCGAACAGCACCGTCTTCGGCGTCGGGTCGTCGATCAGCCGCAGGTAGGTCCACATCGACTGCTGCTCGGCCTTGGACTCCCGGACGACCTGGCGCACGGCCTGCAGCCATGACGTGCCTTCGAGCAGGAACGCCACCGCCAGGACGATGTAGCTGAGCAGCGACGTGCTCTGCGCCTCGCCGTGCCCCAACAGTGTCGAAACGCCCTCGTAGAGCGCGAACATCGCGCCCGAGGCGAAGATCGAGACGGCCGCGAGCAGCGACCAGAAGTACCGCTCCTTGCCGTAGCCGAAGGGGTGCACGCGGTCGGCCGGGCGCTCCGAGCGCTTCAACGCGGTCAGCAGCAGGACCTCGGTGATCGTGTCGGCCACCGAGTGCGCCGCTTCGGACAGCATCGCGCCCGAGCCGGTGATGATGCCCGCGATCAGCTTCATGATGGCGATCGCCAGGTTCACCCCACCGGCGAGCAGGACGGTCAGGGTGCTTTCGCCGCCGGAGTTCCCGGATTCCTCGCTCACCTTGGTGAGCGTAGTGCTCAGAGGCGGCGCAGGCCGTGCAGAACGCGTTCCATGAGCGCCATCGCCGGCCGGCCGTCGGCGCTGGTCCGGCTGTCGTGGATGGTCACCAGGCCCTGTTCGGCCATGTCGTCGAGCAGGACGCGCGCGACGCCGAGCGGCACGCTCAGTGTGGCCGCGACCTCGGCGACCGAACGCGGGTGCAGGCACAGCGAGCGCACCGAGCGGATCTCCCCGGTCAGCCGGGCACCGTCCCAGTGCGCCTCGGCCCGCGTCGAGACCATCGCTTCGATGGCGAGGTGCCGCCGGGATTGCGTCCGGCCGCGCGTGAGGACGTACGGGCGCACGAGGGTGCGCTGCGTGGGTACGTAGTCCTGGGCAAGCCGGATGTCGTCCGGGATGGGGTGGAGTGCGTGTCGGCCGGTCGTAGTGGTCCGCCGGTCCTCGGCCATCCGTGCCGCCCCCTGATTCCTTGATCGTCAATGGTGCCCTCGCTGGCAACGGCGGCGGCGAGGAAAGGCCAGGATACGCCGCTTGTCCAGGGTTCAGGCCGTCGTTTCTCCTCAACCTGATGGGCCATTTCGGTGATTATCATGAACATCTTTCAAGAAAACGATTACTTTCACGAAGTCCCAGCTAGCGGGCCTGCCGGACAGGACAAAGGTGTGACAATGGGTAGTGGAATGGCTACCTGATTGCCAATCTTGCCGATCACGAAAACGGCCCCGGTCAGAGTCCTGACCGGGGCCGTGCGTTCTCGGGAAATGTGTCACTCCTCCGTGAGTGACGGCGCTCCGAGGGCGATCGGCTTCGGTTCCGGCTTCCGCTTGACCGACTCCAGCAGCATCTGCGCGACGTCGACGATCTCGACCTTCTCGCTCGCGCTGCCGTCGGCCTGCCGGGCGGTGAGGCCGTCGTTCAGCATCACCTTGCAGAACGGGCAGCCGGTGGCGATCTTCGACGGCGCGGTGCCGAGCGCCTCGTCGACGCGCTCGATGTTGATCCGCTTGCCGATCTTCTCTTCCATCCACATCCGCGCGCCGCCCGCGCCGCAGCACATCGACTTGTCGCCGTGCCGCGGCATCTCGCGCAGCTGCGCGCCGGTCGCGCCGACCAGCTCGCGCGGCGCCTCGTACACCTTGTTGTGGCGGCCGAGGTAGCACGGGTCGTGGTAGGTGACGTCCTCGGCGACCGGCGCCACCGGCACCAGCTGCTTCTCCCGCACCAGGCGGTTCAGCAGCTGCGTGTGGTGCACGACGTCGAACTGGCCGCCCAGCTCCGGGTACTCGTTGGCGAGGGTGTTGAAGCAGTGCGCGCAGGTCACGACGACCTTG
This sequence comes from Amycolatopsis sp. NPDC058278, assembly GCF_042881395.1. Taxonomy (NCBI): domain Bacteria; kingdom Bacillati; phylum Actinomycetota; class Actinomycetes; order Pseudonocardiales; family Pseudonocardiaceae; genus Amycolatopsis; species Amycolatopsis sp. NPDC058278. The sequence continues at coordinate 62,832 of NZ_JBHVXZ010000001.1, forward strand.
CGGGCCTTGCGCTCGCGGCCCTCGAACACCGAGTTCAGCACCTCGACGTTCTGCTGGGCCAGCATCTGGAACAGGAACTCGTTGCCCGCGCGGCGGGCCGGGTCACCGGTGCAGGACTCCTCCGAACCGAGCACCTTGTACTTGACGTCGGCCATGTGCAGCAGCTCGGCGACCGCGCGCGTCGTCTTCTTCGCGCGGTCTTCGAACGCGCCGGCGCAGCCGACCCAGAACAGGTACTCGGCGTCACCCATGTCGCCGTCGAACACCGGGACCTCGAAGTCGAGCTCCTCGGTCCAAGCCAGCCGGTCCTTGGCGTTCTGGCCCCACGGGTTGCCCTTGTTCTCCAGGTTCTTGAACATGCCGTTCAGCTCGCTGGGGAACGACGACTCGATCATCACCTGGTAGCGGCGCATGTCGACGATGTGGTCGACGTGCTCGATGTCGACCGGGCACTGCTCGACGCAGGCGCCGCAGCTCGTGCAGGACCAGAGCACGTCGGGGTCGATGACGCCGCCGTCATCGCCGATCAGCGTCTTCTGGGACTCCGCGATCGCCAGGACGTCGATGCCCGCGTACATGTTGTCGCCGGACAGGCCGACTTCGTCGCCCGCCATGTCGCGCTTGCCGCCCGCCAGCAGGTACGGCGCCTTCGCGTAGGCGTGGTCACGCAGCTGCGTGATGAGCAGCTTCGGCGACAGCGGCTTACCGGTGTTCCACGCGGGGCACTGCTCCTGGCAGCGGCCGCACTCGGTGCACGTCGAGAAGTCCAGCCAGCCCTTCCAGCTGAAGTCCTCGATCTTGCCGACGCCGAAGGTGTCCTCGTCGGGGTCGGCTTCCTCGAGGTCGAGGACCTTGCCGCCGCTCATCATCGGCTTGAGCGCGCCCAGTGCGACGCCGCCGTCGGCCTCGCGCTTGAAGTAGATGTTGAAGAAGGCGCTGAAGCGGTGCCACGCGATGCCCATGGTCATGGTGCGCGCGACGACGATCAGCCAGACCGTGGCGCTCATCAGCTTGACGAACGCGAAGATCGTCACCAGGTTCGGGCTGGCCGGGAGCAGCTGGCCGATCGGGTTCGAGACGAAGGACGCCCACAGCGGCCCTTCGTGGGTGTTCAGCGCGGACTTCGCGGCCCGGACGCCGATGATGCCGATGCCCTCGATCAGGACGACGGCCTCGATGAAGTACGCCCACTTGAAGTTGGAGCCGGCGAAGCGCGACTGGCGGTCGGCGCGGCGCGGGTGGTTGCGCTGCCGGATCGCCATCAGGACCAGGATGCCGACGATCGTGCCGAGCCCGAGCAGCTCCATGAGCAGCTGGAACGGCGGGAAGTCGTCGAGGATCGGCCAGCCCCACGTCGGGACGAAGACCTCGCCGTAGGCCTCGAACAGCGCGAGCGAGCCGAGCAGGAAGCCCCACATGACGAGCCAGTGGGCCGGGCCGACGCTCCGCTTGCGGTTCATCCGCGTGTGCGCGGCGAACTCCTTGATCAGCGTCTTCATGCGCGGCATGAACGGCCCGTTGCGCGTCGAGTCGGGCTGCCCGAGGCGGATCACCCGCACGAAACGGGCGATCGTCGCGGCGAACATGCCCCAGGCGACGAGGCCGAGCACGACGGAGATCCCGCCGAGCGTCAGTTGCAGAGCGCCCATCGTTCGGGTGCCTTTCGTCCGGAAAAACTGTGGTGGTGCCGGGAGACTAACCGTCCTTACTGATGAGTAACCCGTTGAGTGGCCCTAAGTCCCACCGATGTGGTGTACGTCGCTCTTTGTTTCGGGACGATCGTTCAGGTAGTTTTCACCCCATGGTGAAGCTGCAAGTGGACGGCCGTAAGGCGCGTGGCGAGAAGCGGCGCACCGAACTCATCGAGGCCACGCTGCGGATCATCGAGCGCGACGGCGTCGCGGGCGTCACCCACCGGACGGTCGCGGCCGAGGCCGGCGTGCCGACGACGTCCACGACCTACCACTTCTCGTCGCTGGACGACCTCCTGGTCGCCACGCTCATCTCGTGCGCCCGCGACATGGCCACCGAGGTCTACTGGATGATCGACCGGGCCCGGTCCCGCGGGTCGCGCGGCGCCGAGGAGGTCGCGGGCCTGCTCGCCGAGGCGCTGGGGCCGCGGCGCGGGCGCACGATGGCGGAGTACGAGCTGTACCTCTTGGCCGCGCGCAAGCCGGAGCTGCGGCCGGCCGCACGTCGCTGGCTGGACGTCCTGACGTCGATGGTCCGCCACGACGACGAAGTGGCGTTCCGGGTGTTCCTCGCGGGTATCGACGGGCTGCTCATCCAGGGCCTGATCGACGACGGGCCGCCGTCGGCCGACGAGCTGCGTCCGGTGGTGGACTACCTGCTGAAACCGCGTTGACGGCTGTTTTAGTTTCGGATCATGCGGACTTTTGGGGATTACGAGCTCGACGACGACCGCGCGCGGCTGGACCTCGAGGTGGTGTGGAAGTTCCTCTCCACCGAGGCCTACTGGGGCCGCTGGCGCACGCGTGCGCAGGTCGAAGCGGCCATCGACGGCTCGTGGCGGGTCGTCGGCGCCTACCGGAACGGCTCGATGGTGGGGTTCGCCCGCGCCTTCTCGGACGGCGTCTCGTCCGCGTACCTCGCCGACGTCTTCGTCGTCGACTCCGCCCGCGGCAGCGGCCTCGGCAAGGAGATCGTGCGGGAGATGATCGACAACGGTCTCGGCGCCCGGTTCCGCTGGATGCTCCACACCGCCGACGCGCACGGGCTGTACCGCCAGTTCGGCTTCGCCGAGCACACCCGGGGGCATTATCTCGAGCGCGAGGGACCGAACTCGGCGAACTTCGTCGCTAACGCAGGTCGGTGAGGAGGGCGTCCCACGATCGGGTGGTGATTTCGAGGGTTCCGCCCGGGCGGTCCTTCGTGTCGCGGATCCGCACCACCGGGGCGAGCGCCACTTCCACGCACTCGGCCTCTTGCCCGCTGTAGGTCGACTTCCGCCAGGTCACGTCAGGCCTCCAGTTCGGCGATCACCTCCTCGATGAACGCGCGCGATTCGTCCACGTTCAACGCCAGGGATGCCATGGTCTTCGCGGCCGACTTGTAGTCCGCCACCTGATCCTCATCGTAGATGTAGGCGCTGCCGCGGTGCTGGTCCAAGAACACGATGGCGGGCAGGTCGGAGTACTCGAAGACGCTGAAGGAACCGTTGAGTCCGGGGTGAAAGCCGCCGCCGGACGGCACCACGCGCACCGCCAGCCGGCGCGGGAGGTCGACGAGGTGACGAAGCTGGCCGACCAGAGTCTCCGGGCCGCCGATCTGCTGCCGGAGTGCGACTTCGCCGAGCAGGATCGAGCACTCCGGCGCGCGGGGCTCCCGCACGGCCGCCTGACGGACCAGGCGCACCCGCAACCGCTGCTCGACAAGCTGCGCGGGAGAACCGCCGTACGAGAGGATCGCCCGGGCGTAGTCAGGCGTCTGCAGCAAGCCGTGCACCAGCATCGGCTGCCAGCTGAAGATCGTGGCCGCGGTGCGCTCGTACTCGGCCAGCGTCGTGAGGATCGCCGGGGCGTCGGGCATCTCCTTCTCGGCCCAGTTCGGCTCACGCGCGGTGCGGGCCAGCTCGAACAGCCTGTCGCGCTCCGCGCCGAGGACCCGCAGCTGCCCGAGCAGGAGCGCGACCTCCTCGATCCGGGGCACGCGCAGGCCGAGCTCCCAGTTGGACAGCTCGGCCGCGTGCACACCGGTGGCGCGGGCCAGTTCGCGCAAGCCGTACCCGCGCGCCTTCCGCGCTTTCCGCAGTCCGAACCCCAGCGCTCTCGACCGGGGTGTCGCTATCGGTGGTGGCATGACCGCAGTGTGTCAGCGGGGTCCGACAAAAACGGGCCCGGCTCCGTTGCCGATCGGCAACAGCGCCGGGCCCGGGGAACCTCAGCCCTTGTTCTCGTACACCGGCGTGATCACCGCGCGGGCCAGCGTGTGGCCGAACATGTTGAAGCCGAGGAACGCCGGTGTCGCGTCCTCCGGCACGTCGAGCTTGTCCAGATCGAGGGCGTGCACCGCGAAGTAGTAGCGGTGCGGGCCGTGCCCGGGCGGGGGCGCCGCGCCGAGGTACTGCTTGACCCCGCCGTCGCCCTTGAGCGTCGCCGCGCCGTCCGGCAGGCCCGAGCCGTCTCCCGCGCCGGACGCCAGTTCCGTCACCGAAACCGGGACGTTGAACACCGCCCAGTGCCAGAAGCCGCTGCCGGTGGGGGCGTCCGGGTCGTAGCAGGTGATCGCGAAGCTCTTCGTCTCCGCCGGGAAGCCTTCCCACGCCAGGTGCGGCGAACGGTCCTCGCCGCCGGCGCCGAAGATGCCGGACAACTGGGGGGTGGCCAGGGTTTCGCCGTCGGCGACGTCGTTGCTGCGGAGGGTGAAGGACGGCACGTCGGGCAGGAACTCGTACGGGCCGGGTGCTTGCGGCATGGATCCTCCTGATCATGAACTGGAGACTTCGCCAGGTTAGGCCCCGAGCGCCGCCCCTGCGTCTCAGGGAGGTATCTCAGGGTCTTTCGGGGGGTTACCCCCATGTACGGCCCGCTCACCTCGTCATAACGTTTCTCACGCAGAGGAAACAACACTGAGGGGACCAACGACCATGGCGCGCCCGCTTCTGGCTCTGGGTGGCATCGTCCTGATCGGCGTCGGCCTGGCGACCGCGTTCGGGTGGGGCTGGGGTTCGGATTTCGGGAACACCGGGACCGTTTCGCAGACCATCCGCAGCGTGAAGCTGGAAGGCGACGCGGGATCGGTGAAGATCCGCACCGGCTCGGGACCGTCGACGGTGCACGAAGAGGTCAGCTACCACTGGCGGAGCAAGCCGACGGGGCCCTTCTACCGCGTCGACGGCGACCAGCTGGTGCTCGGCGATTGCGGCACCAACTGCTCGGTCGACTTCGAGGTCGTCGTGCCGGCCGGCGTGCCCGTCACGGGGACCGTCGACTCCGGCGGCCTGGACATCGCCGGGGTGTCGAGTGTGGACGTTCACGCCGATTCCGGGCACGCCCGCGTCGAGGACGTCTCCGGTGCGGTGAAACTGGTGCTGGACAGCGGCTCGATCGACCTGCGGAACGTCGGCGAGGTCCGGGCGCAGAGCGACTCCGGCAGCATCACCGGCCGCGACGTGCGCGGCCCGGTCGACGTGACGGCCTCCAGCGGCAGCGTCGACTTCACGCTGGCCCAGGCGAACGACGTGAAGGTGCACGCCGACAGCGGCAGCATCGAACTGGCCGTGCCGGGCGGGCCGTACCGCGTCGAGGGCAACAGCGACAGCGGGCACCGCGAGTTCGACGTCCCGACCGACCGGTCCGCCCAGCACGTGCTGGACCTGACGACCGAAAGCGGCAGCGTCACGGTCCGCGCGGCCTGACTTTCTCTTACTACGGGGGCATTTCCGATGGGCAGGATCGAACGGCGCGTGCTGGTGGCCGCGCTGCTGGGGGCGATCGCGACGTTCGGTGTCGTGGGGTTCGCGCGTGGTGGGTCCGCGGAGACGCCGGCGCAGGGGGTGCCGGTTTCCGCGGATTCCCACTATCGGGTGACTTCTTGGGTGGGCACACCGGCAGAAGTCGTTGTGCAGCAAGGAAATCCGGATTTCTTCTTCTCCTCCTGGACGGCCCGCCACTCCTGAACTGTCGGTGGCCGCTGTTAGGAAGGAAGCACGCCGAAGGCCGGCGTGCAGGGGGAGGAACCACATCATGGACGTGCGCCGGGTCGCCGCGGTCATCGCGGCGGTCGTGGTCATGGCGGCGGTACCGGCCGTCGCTTCGGCTTCGGTTCCGACGTGGCACCCGTGCGCCACGCAGCAGGAGCCATCGGCGGAGTGCGCGACGGTCGACGTGCCGATCGACCGCACGCGGCCGGAGCTCGGGTCGGCGAAGCTGGCGCTGGCCCGGCTGCCCGCACTCGATCCGTCCCACCGGATCGGCTCGCTGCTGGTGAACCCGGGCGGGCCGGGCGGCTCCGGTGTCGGCTTCGTGCAGTTCGGCGGGCTGGCCTCGCCGGATTTGGCTCAGCTGCGGCAGCGGTTCGACGTCGTCGGGTTCGACCCGCGCGGGGATTGGTACAGCACGCCACGCATCACGTGCGACGCGGCGACGCTGTTCGATCCGGCCCTGGACCGGTTCCCGTCGACGCGGGCCGGGTTCGACGCGCTGGTCGCGCACAACCGCAAGGCGGGCGCCGACTGCCTGGCCCGGACCGGACCCCTGCTGGCGAACGCGGACACGCAGAGCGCGGCCGAGGACATCGAGGCGATCCGGGCCGCGCTCGGCGAGCCGAAGATCTCGTGGCTGGGTCTCTCCTACGGCACCGAGCTGGGCGCGGTCTACGCGTCGAAGCACCCCGGCCGGGTGCGGGCGATGGTGCTCGACGGCGCGATCGACCACGCGCGGCCGATGAACCAGGCGATCCTCGAGGAGGCCGCGGCCACCGAGGACGCGCTGGTCCGGTTCGCGGACTGGTGCCGCGGTGCGGCCGGCTGCGCCCTGCACGGCCGGGATGTCCTCCGCTTCTACGACGACGTCGTGGCCAGGGCGGCGCGCGGCGGGATCTGGTCGAGCGACCTGGGGCGGCCCGCGACGGCCGACGAAGTCTCGGCGGGGGTGTACGGCCACCTCTACCTCCGCGACGACTGGCCGGTGCTGGGCCAGGACCTGGCCGCGGCCGGCGGGGAGTTCCCGGACGCGAAGGGGCTGACCGAGCGCAACCAGTTCCTGTCGCCGATCTACGGGGCGTACCGGGCGATCGGCTGCCACGACTTCCCGTCGCCGTTCACCGGGCCGGCGGACATGGGCTGGATGGCCCGGCTGGTGCGTGGGGCGGCCCCGCACAGCTGGCGGTACTCGGAGTACTGGGACTTCGCCAGTGGATGCACGGGCTGGCCGGTCCCGGCGAAGAACCCACCCCAGCCACACCCCGTCCACGGCGCCCCGCCGATCCTGGTCGTGGGCGGCGCGCACGACCCGGCAACCCCGCTGGCCTGGGCGCGCGGCCTGGCGGCGAGCATCGACGGCGCGGCTCTGCTCACCCGGACCGACGACGGCCACACGGGACTGTTCAACTCCGCCTGCGCTCGGGCGGCCGAGGTGGCGTACCTGGTGAGGGGCGTCGTTCCTGGTCGGGGGGCGGTCTGCCGGTGAGGCGGGATCATCCGTCGGGGCTCGGGGCTCGGGGCTCGGGGCTCGGGGCTCGGGGCTGGGAGGGGCCGGGCTGGGAGGGGCCAGGGGCCGGGAGGGGCAGGGCCGGGAGGGGCAGGGGTGGAGGGAGCGAAGGGCCGAGCGGATGGAGGGGCGGAGGTCGGGCTCGGGCGCGGCAGTGGCGCTCGGTCCGCGGGTGGCTGCCGGCCGGCCCGTGGCCGCTCGGGGTGCCTGCGCCGGCCGCGGCCCTGGTCGGGGGCGGTCTGCCGGTGAGGCGAACCGCCAGGTGAGCGGCCTCACAGCCGCTCCGGGCACACTCGGTCGCCGGACCCGGGAACAAGAACCCGGATCGCCTCGTTAGGCTGGGTGCAGAGGTTGAGCGCAGTCGACTCAAGTCCAGCTTGACGGAGTGCGCGAAGGCCCGATAAAACTTGCCAGGGCCTCGCTCAAGGCGAGCACAAACCTGCAGGTCATGAACATACAGTCGTACACAGGAGGAAGCACCATGGCGCGAGCGGTCGGCATCGACCTCGGCACGACCAACTCGGTCGTCGCCGTCCTTGAGGGCGGCGAGCCGACGGTCATCGCCAACTCGGAAGGCTCCCGGACCACCCCCTCGATCGTCGCCTTCGCCAAGAACGGCGAAGTGCTGACCGGCCAGCCGGCGAAGAACCAGGCCGTCACGAACGTCGACCGGACCATCCGGTCCGTGAAGCGGCACATCGGCACCGACTGGAAGACCGAGATCGACGGGAAGAACTACACCTCCCAGGAAATCAGCGCGCGCGTGCTGATGAAGCTGAAGCGCGACGCCGAGGCGTACCTGGGCGAGACGATCACCGACGCGGTCATCACCGTCCCGGCGTACTTCGAGGACGCCCAGCGGCAGGCCACGAAGGAAGCCGGCCAGATCGCCGGCCTGAACGTGCTCCGCATCGTCAACGAGCCGACCGCCGCCGCGCTGGCGTACGGCCTGGACAAGGGCGAGAAGGAGCAGACCATCCTGGTCTTCGACCTCGGTGGTGGCACCTTCGACGTCTCGCTGCTGGAGATCGGCGAGGGCGTCGTCGAGGTCCGCGCCACCTCCGGTGACAACCACCTCGGTGGTGACGACTGGGACGAGCGCATCGTCAAGTGGCTGGTCGACAAGTTCAAGGCCACGAACGGCATCGACCTGACCAAGGACAAGATGGCGCTGCAGCGCATCCGCGAGGCGGCGGAGAAGGCGAAGATCGAGCTGTCCAGCTCGAACTCGGCCGGCATCAACCTGCCCTACATCACGGTCGACGCCGACAAGAACCCGCTGTTCCTCGACGAGCAGCTCTCGCGCGCCGAGTTCCAGAAGATCACCGCGGACCTGCTCGAGCGCACCCGGAACCCGTTCAACAACGTCATCCGGGACGCGGGCATCGCCGTCGGCGACATCGACCACGTCGTGCTGGTCGGTGGTTCCACCCGCATGCCGGCCGTGTCGGACCTGGTCAAGGAGCTGACCGGCGGCCGCGAGCCGAACAAGGGCGTGAACCCGGACGAGGTCGTCGCGGTCGGCGCGGCGCTGCAGGCCGGTGTGCTGAAGGGCGAGGTCAAGGACGTCCTCCTGCTGGACGTCACGCCGCTGTCGCTCGGCATCGAGACCAAGGGTGGCGTCTTCACCAAGCTCATCGAGCGCAACACCACGATCCCGACCAAGCGCTCGGAGATCTTCTCCACCGCGGACGACAACCAGCCGTCGGTGCAGATCCAGGTGTTCCAGGGTGAGCGTGAGATCGCCGCGCACAACAAGAAGCTCGGCATGTTCGAGCTGACCGGTCTCCCGCCGGCCCCGCGTGGCGTGCCGCAGATCGAGGTCACCTTCGACATCGACGCCAACGGCATCGTGCACGTGACCGCGAAGGACCTGGGCACGAACAAGGAACAGTCGATGACGATCACCGGTGGCTCCGCGCTGCCGAAGGACGACATCGAGCGCATGGTCAAGGACGCCGAGGCCCACGCCGAGGAAGACAAGAAGCGCCGTGAGGAAGCGGAAACCCGCAACCAGGCGGAGACGCTGGTCTACCAGACCGAAAAGTTCGTCAAGGACAACGACGACAAGCTGCCCGAGGACCTCAAGGGCAAGGTCAAGTCCGCGATCGACGAGGCCAACGAGTCGCTGAAGGGCACGGACTCGACCAAGATCCGCGAGGCGATCGAGAAGCTGAACGCCGCTTCGCAGGAGCTGGGCACCGCTCTGTACGCCAATGCGAACGCCGACGCGGCGGCCGGTGCGGCCGGCGGTGCGGGTGCGGGTGCGGCCGGGGACGCCGGTGCGGCCGGCGGCCAGGCCAAGGCCGATGACGTGGTGGACGCCGAGATCGTCGAAGAGGACGAGAAGAAGTGACCCACAGCTACGACGAATCCGAGAACCAGGGCCGAGGCCCCGAGGAGCCGGTGGTCGTGCGGGATCGGCGGCGGGTGGACCCCCAGACCGGGCAGATCCGTCCGCCCGGTCCGGCCCACGCCGCCCCCGAGCCGGAGGAGGCGCCCGTGGAGCACGCGGGCCCCTCGCTCGGCGAGACCATCATGGACGATTCGGTGTCGGTCGTCTCCGACGTGGAGAAGGAGCTGGCCGAGCGCACCGCCGACCTCCAGCGCCTGCAGGCCGAGTACGCCAACTACCGCAAGCGGGTCGAGCGTGACCGCGAGGCGGTCGTGATCGGCGCGAAGGCGACCGTGGTGAACGACCTGCTGCCGCTGCTCGACGACCTCGAGCGGGCCGAGCAGCACGGTGACCTCACCGGCGCGTTCAAGGCCGTCGGCGACAAGCTGATCACCGGCCTGCAGCGCGCGGGACTCGAGTCGTTCGGTGCCGAGGGCGAGCCCTTCGACCCGAGCGTGCACGAGGCCGTGCAGCACAACACCTCGCCGGACGTGGCGGGCCCGACGGTCACCGTGGTCATGCGCCGCGGGTACCGCTTCGGGGACCGCGTACTGCGGGCGGCGCTGGTCGGCGTGACCGACCACGAGCCCGGTGCGGCCCCGGGGGACCCGTCCGTCGGTGGCGAGCTGCCACTCGACGGCGGAGTCGATGAACAGCAGCAGTAAGAGGAATCAAGTGGGAGGAGGAGACGCCCGATGAGTGCACGGGAATGGATCGGTAAGGACTTCTACCGTGAACTGGGCGTCTCCTCCGACGCCACCGCGGACGAAATCAAGAAGGCCTACCGGAAGCTGGCCAAGGAGAACCACCCGGACGCGAACGCCGGCAACGCCCAGGCGGAGCAGAAGTTCAAGGCGGTCTCCGAGGCCTACGGCGTGCTCTCCGACGCGAGCAAGCGCAAGGAGTACGACGAGGCGCGGCGCCTGTTCGGCGGCGGGGGTGGCTTCAACTTCCCCGGTGGCGGCGGCGGTGGCGGCAGCTTCGACGTAGGCGACATCTTCGGCCAGGCCGGCGCCGGCGCGGGGCAGCAGGGCGGTTTCGGCGGGCTCGGTGACATCCTCGGCGGGATCTTCGGCCGAGGCCGGGCCTCGGCGGGCGCGACGGCGAACCGGCCGCAGCGCGGTGCCGACGTCGAAACGGACGTCCGGATCGACTTCACCGAGGCGGTCAAGGGCGCGACCCTGCCGCTGCGGCTGTCGAGCCCGGCGACCTGCGCGACGTGCAGCGGCAACGGGGCCCGGCCGGGGACGACGCCGCGGACCTGCCCGACCTGTTCCGGGTCGGGGCTGGTCAGCCGCAGCCAGGGTGCGTTCGCGTTCTCGGAGCCGTGCCGCGACTGCCGTGGCCGCGGGACGATCATCGACGACCCGTGCCCCGAGTGCGGCGGCGAAGGCATCAGCACGCGGACCCGCACGCTGACCGTCCGGATCCCGCCGGGCGTCGACGACGACCAGCGCATCCGGCTGGCCGGCCAGGGCGAGCCGGGCCGGGGCGGGGCGCAGGCCGGTGACCTGTACGTCCGGGTGCACGTGGCTCCGCACGCGCTGTTCGGGCGCAAGGGGCTCGACCTGACGATCACCGTGCCGGTGGACTTCACGGAGCTGACGCTCGGCACCACGATCACGGTGCCGACGCTGGAAGCCAAGGTCTCGCTCAAGGTGCCGCCGGGCACCGCGAGCGGACGGGTGCTGCGCGTGCGCGGCAAGGGCATCGCCAAGCGCGACGGCTCGCAAGGTGACCTGCTCGTCACCCTCCAGGCGGCGATTCCCGCCAAACTGGACGACAAGGCGCGCGACGCACTGCAGGCGTACGCCGAGGCGATGGCCGGGCACGACCCCCGGCCCGAGATCACCGAGCTGCTGCAAGGTAGGTGAGAGTGGTGTTCGGCGGGATACCCCAGGAAGGCGACGAGGAGACCCCGGTGTTCGTCATCTCGGTGGCGGCCCAGCTCGCCGGGATGCACGCGCAGACGTTGCGCACGTACGACCGGCAGGGCCTGGTGTCACCGGGTCGCACCCCCGGCGGCGGGCGGCGCTATTCGATGCGGGACATCGCGCTGCTGCGCGAGGTCCAGCGCCTGTCGCAGGAGGACGGCGTCAACCTGGCCGGCATCAAGCGCATCATCGAGCTGGAGAACCAGGTCGACGCGCTGCGGGCCCGGATCACCGAGCTGACCGAGGAACTGACCGCGGCGTACGTGGCGGCGGAACAGGCGACGGCGGCGGCGCACGCGTCCTACCGCCGGGACCTGGTGCCGCTCAACCAGCAGACGGCGTTGGTGGTCTGGCGTCCCAAGCGCCGCTGACCACCTGAGCGACCAGACGAGGGCCTCCCCGGGCGACCGGGGAGGCCCTTGTGCGTGCAGAGCGCGCCGCGGTTACGCCTTGACGTTCAGCAATTGCTTGACCTCGGCCGTCCGGGACTCGATGACCCGCCGCGCCAAGTCCCGTGCCCGGGCGTTCACTCCGCCGGCTGCCCCGTTCTCCGCCTGGGCCAGCTCGACCGCTCCCTGCTGCTGTCCCGTCAGGACGTCCAGGAACCGGCGGGTGAACTCGCTGTCCGGTGCGGTCCGGAGCGCTCCGGCCAGATCCGGTGCCGTCATCTTCATTCCGCCGTGGCCCGCGTGAGCCTGCGGAGCCACCGTTTCGGGCTGGTTCCAGTCGTGGAGCCACCGGCGCATGTCGTCGGTCTCGGTCTGCTGGGTCACCTCGATCGCCGCCGCCAGCTCCTTCACCGAGGACGGCAACGGCCGGGCCGCGGCCAGGCGGACGATGTCGATCCCCTGCTGGTTCTGGGGAATCAGCATCTGCAGGAACATCACGTCGGCCGCGTTGTACTGCGGCGCGGCCGTCGTCGCGCAACCGGTCAGCAGCAGCGCGACGACGGCCAGGACCACTCTCACTGGCGCTGCCAGAGCGCCGGGGTGTTCGGCGGCTCCCAGCCCGCGATCGCCGTGTGCGGCTGGAGGCAGCGGTAGCTCGCGCCGCCGTACGTCACGACATCGCCCGCCCTGTACGCCGTGCCCGCCGCCCACGTGCCACCCGTCGGCGGCTTGGTCGTCGGGGGCGGGGTCGTGGTGGGCGGCGGGGTCGTGGCCGGGGGCGGCGTGGTCGTCGGCGGCGGGGTGCCACCACCACCCACCTGGAGGTCGACGCAGCTGTAGAACGCGTTGGACGTGTCCGCGATGTTCCAGATCGCCAGCACCTTGATCCGGCCCGAATAGCCGGCCAGGTTCACCGTGTGCGACAGCGTCGAGGGCGGCTGCTGGTTGTTGCCGCTGAACACCGCGACGCGGGTGCCGCCGACGTAGTACTCGTAGTTCGACGTCGAGTGCCGGGCGGTGAACACCCAGTTGAACGTCACCGTGCTGCCCACCGACTTGGCCGGCCACGGCTTCGACTCGTCGGTCAGCTCGGCGAACTGCGACAACCCGCCGTTGCAGCTGCGCAGCCCCTTCGGGCCTTCGACGCTCTGCGGTTCGTAGACGATCTGGCCGCAGCCGGAGACCTTCCCGGCGGCGCAGTTGGCCTGCCGGCTGGGCGGATCGGACACGTAACCGTGGGCGCTCGCCGAGGTGGCGGGGAGGACGACGACCAGCGCCGGCGCGAGCAGGGCACCGGCAGCGGCCGCGAAGAGCTTTCTTTTCCAGGTCATTTCGGCTCCTCGAGGGGGAACAGCGTTGTTCCGGAGGGGAGGACGAACGAGCACATCCGGGGAAGATGTGGTCTAGACCATAAGGCGATTCGGGCACAACGGTCAACGAACTACCGCCGTTCGACGAATTCGCTGCTCCGCTCGGCTCAGTGCGAAGGTGGGGCCGGCTGCTGCAGGTGTTCGCCGAAGAAAGACGTCACCCGGCGCCACGCGTCTTCGGCCGCTTCGTGGTGGTAGGTGAAGCCGACGACCTTGAGCAGCAGGTTCACCGGGGCCGCGGTGTCGATCTTGTTGGCGAACCCGTGGCTGGCGTCCGGGTACTCCTTGACGTCGTGCGGGACGCCGCGCTCGGTGAGCGCCGTCTCGAGCTTCGCCGCGGCGCCGCGCAGCCCGAAGTCCTTCTTGCCGAAGCTGGCGACCACCGGGCAGGCGTCGTCGAGCACCGACAGGTTCTTCGGCAGCTGCCCGTAGTACGGCGCGGACGCTTCGAACCCGCGTGACGCCGCGACGAGCGCGAAGCCGCCGCCCATGCAGAACCCGGCGATGCCGATGCGGCCCGAGCAGTCCGGCCGCGCGGCCAGGAGCGCGCGGGACGCCTCGATGTCGTCGAACGCCCGGCCGCGGTTGGCGAACATGTCCGAGAAGACCCGCCGCACGCAGCGGAACAGGCCGCCGCGCGAATACAGGTCCGGGCTGAGCGCGAGATAGCCCTCGCGGGCGAAGCGGTCGGTGATGTCCTTCGTGTCCTGGCTCAGCCCGAACGCGTCGTGGATGAGCACCACCCCCGGGTGCGGCCCCGCGCCCGCGGGCTCCGCCAGGTAGCCGCCGATGGTGCCGTCCGAAACCGGAATAGTCATCTCCATATCGGCGAAGATAGCGAGCCACCGCCGCTTCCGCGCCGCTTGCTGAGAGTTTCTCAGCGCATTCCGGACAAACCTCAGTCCAGGGTGAAGGGGTCGTAGGATATTCGTTCCAGATCGATTCCCCTGGCCAGCAGCTTGGCGACGGTCGCCTGGATCATCGGCGGCGAACCGGAAACGAGAACGTCGTGGTTGCCCCACGTGCCGCGCTGGGTGACGGCGTGGGCGAGCGTGCCGCGGTCGCCGCCGGACAGCGCGCCCTCCTCGGTGACCGGGGTGACCGTCAGCCACTTCGACGTCGCGGCCAGCCGGCGCAGCTCCTCGAGCGCGTACAGGTCTTCCGGTCGCCGGCCGCCGAAGAACAGGTGCACGGGCGGGTTGTGCTTCCAGCGCGAAAGGTCGTCGAGGATCGCCAGCAGCGGCGTGATCCCGGTGCCGCCGCCGATCATCAGCAGCCGGCGTTTCGTGGACGTCGGGCGGACGTTCAGGACGCCCATCGACGGCCCGAGGCGCCACACGTCCCCCGGTCTGGTGTGGTTGACGATGCTCCCGCTGACCCAGCCGCCGGGCACCGCGCGCACGTGGAAGGTGAGCTGGCCGTCGCCGCGGGGCGCGTTCGCCGGCGAAAGGTACCGCCAGAACCGCGGCCGTTGCGGCACTTCCACGCTGACGTACCCGCCCGCGCGGTAGGGCAGCAGGCCTTCGGTGCGCACCTTCACCAGGGCGATGTCGCGGCCGAGCTTCCGGTGCTCGAGCACGGTCGCCGACCACGCCGCCGGCCCCGTCTCCGCCTGGGCGGCTTCACGCATCGTCTTGGCGATGAGCCCGTAGGCCGAGGTCCACGCGGACTCGACCTCGGCGGTCCACTTCTCCTTGAGGAACCGCTTCAGCGCCGCGATCAGCGCGACACCCACGGCGTCGTAGTGCCGGGAGACGACGGCGAACTTCCGGTGGTCGCGGCCCAGCTGCCCGAGGAAGGTGACCAGCTCGTCGGGCCGGTCGACCATCTGCACCACGTACACCAGCGCGCGCAGCAGCCGGCTCCGCTGCGTCGCCATGGTGACCGGGAACAGCTCACGGCAATCGGGGGCGACCACGAACAACGCGCCGTAGAAGTACTGGGCGAGTTCGTCGGCTTTCGGCTCGATCTCCGCAAAACTTTCACGAATCAACCGGGCCATCTCTCGACCTTCCACAGCCGAAACAGGAAGCGTCTCTGGCATGGTGGAGATCTTCACGGATTCAGCACTCATCGGGAACGGTATTCTCCAGTCGTGCAAAGGCTTTTTCGCGCCGTGCATGCGGCGTCGCCGTGCGGTGCCGCCCCCGAGGGTTCCCGACTGTAGGCGAATTCCCGTGCAGATGCGCGTGATTCCGCGCGTTCCGCTCGAACGGAGCAATTCAGGTACGGCCGGTAAACCCCGTCTGTCGCAGGGTAAGAATGATCACGACGTCGGATTCATCCGTTACTGGTGGCCGATTTCCGAAGCGTAACGAATCATTCACCGGACGGCGGATTGCCAGCCGCCGCCGGTGGCTAGTCGATCGTGAACGGGTCGTACTGGATCTGGTCCAGCGCGCTGCCCGCGACCAGCATGCGCGACACCGTCGCGCGGATCATCGCCGGTGAGCCGGACACGAGGATGTCGTGGCCGGGCCACGAGCCGTAGCGCGTGACGGCTTCGGCCAGCGTCCCCTGCTCGAACCCGGGGACGTCGCCGCCGCGCTCGACCACCGGGGTGACGGTCAGCCAGGGGTTCGTCGCGGCGAGCGCACGCAGTTCTTCGAGGTCGTAGAGGTCCTCGCGGGCCGGGCCGCCGTAGAACAGGTGGGTCTTCGGGTTCTCGCCCCACAGCGCCAGGTGGTCCAGGATCGACCGCAGCGGCGCGACGCCCGTGCCGCCGGCGATCATCAGCACGGCCCGCGACGCCTCCCGGTCGACCGTCATCCGGCCCAGCGGCGGGCCGAGCCGCCAGACGTCGCCGGGCTGGGTGTGGCTGACGATGGCGCGGGAGACCCAGCCGCCGTCGATCGCGCGGACGTGGAACTCGATGCCGCCGTCCTCGCGCGGCGCGTTCGCGGGCGAGAGGTAGCGCCACAGCCGTGGCCGCTGCGGTACTTCGACGCTCACGTACTGGCCGGGGTGGTACGGCACGGGCTGGTCGGGCACCAGCCGCACCAGGGCGAGGTCCCAGGTCAGCCGGCGGTGCTCGACCACGGTGGCCGACCACGACGGCGGGTTCGTGTCCGACGCGGCCGCGTCCTGCATGGCCCGCGCGGCGATGGTGAACGCTTCGGCCCACGCCCGTTCGACCTCGGGCGTCCACGCCGGGCCCAGGTGGTTCTTGAGCGACGCCAGCAGCGCGGTGCCGACCGCTTCGTAGTGCCGGGGCACCACGCCGAACTTGCGGTGGTCGCGGCCCAGCTGGCGCAGGAACGGCGCGAGGTCGTCGGGCCGGTCGACCATCTGCACGATGTGCACCAGCGCGCGCACCAGCCTGCCACGCTGGATCTCCATGTTGATCGGGAAGAAGTCGCGCGTGGTCGGGGCGAGGGTGAACAGCATCCCGTAGAAGAACTGCGAGATGTCGGCGATGTACGGCTCGGACCTGGCCCAGCTGTCCCGGATGAGCCGGACCATCGCGGTCACGGCCGCGGGGGCTTCACGCGGGGCCGACGACCTGGGGAGCGGGCTGACGGAATCGGCTGTCATCAGCGGTTGTTCACGGGTCGGGGACCGCCTCCGGGGTCCTTCGCCACTGCTGCCACCTCGTCACTCAACGTCACTCGCCGGGACCGCGCGCGCGGTCCGTCCGCAGGGTAGCCGCCGGGCGCTCTTTTGCCCGCATTGTTGCTCCGACCGGGTGTATTCGACCCGGTCAGGCGTGGGGGACCTCACCGGAGAGATGGTTGTCCCGAGCAAGCGTCCCGCCATATACTTGTATGGCACAACTAAGGGAGGCGCCGATGGGCTTCGACAATACCGACGACGACGTCCGGGTCGAGCTCATGCGCGAGCTGAAGACCGCTTCCCAGCTCCAGCACGCCTGGATCATGCAAGCTTGGCAAAGCGAGCCCGGGCTGCACCCGGCGGCCGCGATGCTGCTGTCCGACCTGGCGAAGAACGGTGAGGCGCGGCCGTCCGAACTGGCGAAACGCCGGTTCGTCGACCTCTCGGTCGTCAGCAGGCAGATCACCCAGCTGTCCGCGGCCGGGCTCGTCGACCGCCGTCCCGCGCCCGAAGACGGCCGCGCGTCCCTGGTGAGCGTCTCCGAGAAAGGCCGGGCCGAGCTCGCGAGCTGGCGAGCCAACTACGTCGAATTCATGGAAAAGGCGCTCGGCGGCTGGGACGACGAGCGCGTCACCGACCTGACCGCCCGGCTGGCGGACATGAACGCCGACCTCCGCCGCGCCCTCGGAAGCGACGCCTGCCTGGCTGACACGAACAAGTGACACGGCGGGGAAGGGGCACACCGGAAGTGTCCTTTTCCGCTGTCGAAAGTGTCCGTTCGGTCCTGACTTGGCGGCGTTCGTCAGGGTTAACGTCGGCGGGTGACGCGTGACCGGGTCGCCCTGCTGTACGCGCTGGGGATCGACAACTTCGGCTCAGGTCTGTTCCTCCCGTTGGCACTGGTCTACGTGACGCAGGTGGTCGGCGTGCCGCTGGCCGTGGCCGGCACCGCCGTCACCCTGGGGGCCATCGGCGGGCTCGTCGTGCCGCCGCTCGCCGGCCGGCTCGTCGATCGCGTCGGGCCGCGCGCCGTGGTGATCTGCGCCCAGCTGCTGCAGGCCGCGGGCGCGGGGGCGTACCTGATCGCCGACGGCGCGGGCCCGGTGGTGGTCGCCGCCGTCCTGCTGACCGCCGGGCAGCAGCTCTTCTACAGCTCCCTCTTCGTGCTCATCGCCGACGTCGCGGGCGACGGCCCGAAGGACCGGCCGTTCGCCGAGGTGGGGATGGTGCGGGCCGCCTCCTTCGGCCTGGGCGCTCTGGTGGCGGGAGCGATGCTGACGTGGCTCGGGACCGCCGGCTACCGCATCGCGCTCGCCGCGGACGCGCTGACGTTCTTCCTGGCCGCGTCGATCCTCGTCTTCTTCGTCCGGCTCGCGCGGCCGCACCGGCAGGTCCGCGAAGGGGCGGTCCGCGTGCTGCGTGACCGGCCGTACCTGGCCCTCATCGTCTTCAGCGGGTTCTTCGGGCTCTCGCTGGACTTCTTCCTGATCGGCACGCCGGTGTTCGTGCTCGACCGGCTGCACGGCCCGGCCTGGCTGCCGGGCGCGATGCTCGCCCTGCTGACCGTGCTGACCAGCGTCGGCGGCACGCTCGCGCTGCGGCTCACCGCCCGGCTGACGCGGATCGCGGCGATGCGCGCCGGCTCGGCGTTGTTTTCGGCGTGGTGCCTGGTCAGCCTGGGCGTGCTGCTGGTGCCCGACGGCTGGCGGGTGGGGTACCTGCTCGTGTCGACGCTGGTGTTCGCCGCCGGCGACCTGGTCTTCGGGCCGAGATCGGGGGCACTCGCCGAGGCCGCGGCACCTCCGGTCGCCCGCGGACGTTATCTCGCTGCCTACCAGTACGCGTTCACCGTGGCCCAGGTGATCGCGCCCGCCGTGGTGGCCTTGTTCTCGGTCGCCGACTGGTTACCCTGGGTGCTGGTGGGGATGTGTGCCGGTCTCGCCGTGGCCGGGCTCGGCACCCTCGGCTCGCGGTTGCCGGCGAGTGCGGTCGCACCCGGACAGAGTTGAGCGGAACAGACTCAAGTTTTCGTGCGTTAGGGATAGTGACGGGTCACGGTCAGGCCCGTCACCAGGACTTCTCGCAGTACCGAGCATGAGGTGAGGGATGGACGCTTTCAACCCGACCACGAAGACCCAGCAGGCGATCTCGTCCGCGGCGCAGGCGGCCACCATGGCCGGCAACCCGCACGTGTCGGCCGCCCATCTGCTGGGCGCCCTGCTGGCGCAGGGTGAGGGGCTGACCGCACCGCTGCTGACCGCGGTCGGGGCCGATCCGGAGGTGGTGCACAAGGAGCTCGAGCCGCTCACCGCGGCGCTGCCGTCGGCGACCGGCGCGACCGTGTCGAGCCCGCAGTTCGACACGCCCGCGGTCAAGTCGCTGACGCGCGCCCAGAAGCTCGCCACCGAGCTGGGCGACGAGTACGTCTCGACCGAGCACCTGCTCGTCGGGCTCGCGACCGAGGGCGGCCAGGTCGCCGACCTGCTCAAGCGCCACGGTGCGACGCCGGACGCGCTGCAGGAGGCGTTCGCCAAGGTCCGCGGCTCGGCCCGGATCACCAGCGCGGACCCCGAGAGCACGTTCAAGGCGCTCGAAAAGTACGGCGTCGACCTCACCGAGCGCGCCCGCGCCGGCGAGCTCGACCCGGTCATCGGCCGCGACACCGAGATCCGCCGCGTCGTGCAGGTGCTGTCGCGGCGCACGAAGAACAACCCGGTCCTGATCGGCGAGCCGGGCGTCGGCAAGACGGCCATCGTCGAAGGGCTGGCCCAGCGCATCGTCGCCGGGGACGTGCCGGAGTCGCTGCGCGGCAAGCGCGTCGTCGCCCTCGACCTCGGGTCGATGGTGGCCGGCGCGAAGTACCGCGGCGAGTTCGAGGAGCGGCTGAAGGCCGTGCTCAAGGAGATCACCGACTCCGCGGGCGAGGTCGTCACCTTCATCGACGAACTGCACACCATCGTCGGCGCCGGCGCGACCGGCGAGGGCGGCGCAATGGACGCCGGCAACATGATCAAGCCGATGCTCGCCCGCGGTGAGCTGCGGATGGTCGGCGCGACCACGCTCGACGAGTACCGCCAGCACATCGAGAAGGACGCCGCACTGGAGCGGCGCTTCCAGCAGGTGCTCGTCGGCGAGCCGTCGCCGGAGGACACCATCGCGATCCTGCGCGGGCTGAAGGAGCGCTACGAGGTGCACCACGGTGTCCGGATCACGGATGCCGCGCTGGTCGCCGCCGCGACGCTGTCCGACCGCTACATCACCGCGCGCTTCCTGCCGGACAAGGCGATCGACCTGGTCGACGAGGCCGCGTCGAAGCTGCGCATGGAGATCGACTCGCGGCCGGTGGAGATCGACGAGGTCGAGCGCGCCGTGCGCCGGCTCGAGATCGAGGAGATGGCGCTCGCCAAGGAGAGCGACGCCGCTTCGAAGGAGCGGCTCGCCAACCTGCGTGCCGAACTGGCCGAGAAGCGCGAGACCCTGACGGCGCTGACCGCGCGCTGGCAGAACGAGAAGGGCTCCATCGAGAAGGTCCGCGAGCTCAAGGAGCAGCTCGAGCAGCTGCGCGGCGAGTCGGAGCGCGCCGAGCGCGACGGCGACCTCGGCAAGGCCGCCGAGCTGCGCTACGGCCGGATCCCCGCGCTGGAAAAGGAGTTCGAAGCGGCCACCGCGGCGAGCGAGGCCAGCCAGCAGAACGTCATGCTCAAGGAGGAGGTCGGCGCGGACGACGTCGCGGACGTGGTCAGCGCGTGGACCGGCATCCCGGCGGGACGGTTGCTGGAGGGCGAGACCGGCAAGCTGCTCCGGATGGAGGAGGAGCTGACCCGCCGCGTCATCGGGCAGGCCGAGGCCGTGCAGGTCGTCGCGGACGCGGTGCGCCGCGCCCGGGCCGGCGTCGCCGACCCCGACCGCCCGACCGGCTCGTTCCTGTTCCTCGGCCCGACCGGCGTCGGCAAGACCGAGCTGGCCAAGGCGCTGGCCGAGTTCCTGTTCGACGACGAGCGCGCGATGCAGCGCATCGACATGAGCGAGTACGCCGAGAAGCACTCGGTGGCGCGCCTGGTCGGTGCCCCGCCCGGGTACGTCGGCTACGACCAGGGCGGGCAGCTGACCGAGGCCGTGCGGCGCCGCCCGTACTCGGTGGTGCTGCTCGACGAGGTGGAGAAGGCCCACCCGGACGTCTTCGACGTGCTGCTGCAGGTCCTCGACGACGGGCGGCTGACCGACGGCCAGGGCCGGACGGTGGACTTCCGCAACACCATCCTGATCCTGACGTCGAACCTCGGCTCGCAGGCCATCGCCGACCCGTCGCTCGACGAGCGGCAGCGGCGGGACGCGGTGCTGGACGTGGTGCAGCGGCAGTTCAAGCCGGAGTTCCTCAACCGGCTCGACGACATCGTCGTGTTCCACTCGCTCGGCACCGAGCAGCTCACGTCCATTGTGGACATCCAGATCGCCCGGCTCGCCAAGCGGCTGGCCCAGCGGCGGCTGAACCTCGAGGTCACCGACGGCGCCCGCGAGTGGCTCGCGCTCAACGGCTTCGACCCGATCTACGGCGCCCGCCCGCTGCGGCGGCTGGTCCAGTCGGCGATCGGCGACAAGCTGGCGAAGGAGCTGCTGTCGGGTGGGATCCGGGACGGCGACACCGTGCGCGTCGACGGCCCGGAGCTGGAGGCCGGTGACGCGCTGACCGTCACCCGGGTCTGACCGTTCGTGAAGGCCACCTCGCCCGAGGTGGCCTACACGGCTGTCCACAGTGGTTCATGCCGATTTGTCGACCCGGCAGACGCGGAAAATGCTCCGAATGGGCCTGGCGACACGGGTACCGGCGATCATCCCTCCGGTGTAACAGGCGATACCCTGGCGGTCGTGGGTATTCCGGCGTGGATCTGGTTCGTCATCGCGGCCGTCGCCCTGGTGGCGGGGCTGGGGCTGCTCGCTGCCGACCGGGCGAAGGAGGGCTCGCGCAACCGCGAGCGAATGCGCTGGGCGCAGTTGCGCGGCTGGCAGTTCGTCGAGGAGGACGAGCGGCTGCCGCAGCAGTGGTCCAACGGCGCGATCGGCTACTTCGGCGCGGATGCGGCCGTGAACGTGGTCGCGGGCTCGACCTTCACCTCCGACGGCCGCCGCCCGGTGTTCATCTTCGACATCGAAACCGAGGGCCAGATCCCCGCGGTCGTCGTCGCGGTGCGGTGCAACAAGAAGCACCGCATCCCGATCGAGATGTGGCTGTCCAGCGTCCCGTTCCAGCGCGCGGACATGCCCGAAATGCTCGGCCCGATCGGCTCGCGTTACGCCTTCGCGGACGACGCGGACGGCGCTCGCGTGGTGATCACCCAGGAGCTCGTCGACGCGGCGGACCAGCTGGGCGGCGACGTCGGCGTGGCCTGGCTGGAGAACGAGTGGGTGCTGGCCAGCGTGGTCCCGACGGCGGGCCCGTCCCGGCTCGAGCGCCTGCTGCGGGACCTGGGCGAGATCGCGGACATCGTCGACCCGTTCGACGAGGACTACGACGCGGGCCGCCACCAGGCGAGCGCCCCGGTCCCCTCCGAGGCGACAGCTTCGAGCACCCCGGTTTCCACCACCCCGGCCGCGAGCGCCCCGGCTGCCGGCACCCCGGCCCCGGGCACCCCGGCGGCGGGGACGCCGGTGCCGCAGCCGCCCGCGGACGCGGAACCCAAGCCGAGCGAGAGCTAGAAGCCCAGCACCGGCTGGTCGAGCGCGCTGAGTGACGCCGACCGGTCGAGGGTGCCGCGCACCGACGTCGTGCCGCCTTCGGCGTGGATCACGTGGTCCACGCCGAGGTCGCCGCGGATCGAGCCGGCCGGGCCCATCGCGTCGACGGACTGGGTCGTCTTCGCCAGGCCCCACGCCGGGCCCAGCTGGCCGCCTGCCTCGTGCTTCTGGCCCACGTCCAGGACGCCCGCGAGCTGGCCGGCCGCGTACTGCTCGGACGTGGCGCCAACCGCGCCCAGCCGGCCCAGGTCGACCGCCTGGCCCGACGACCTCCTGGCCGACAGCGCGCCCTGGAGGTCGCCGGCGAAGGTGCCGTGCAGGCCCGTGTCGAGTTGCTCGGCGTTCTGGCTCAGGACGTCGATGCCCTCCGGGAGCCAGATTCCGTGGGTGGTGCCCTCGCCGAGGCCGACGCGGCGTTCGGCCGAGCCCGCCAGGCCGGGTGAGAGTGACAGGTCCCGCGAGGCGCCCTGGCCGAACCGCTGGCTGTTCGCCGTGGTCGCCGAGAGCCGGCCCAGCCGCAGGGCGTGCTGGCTGGTGCGGAGCAGTGATTCGCTCTCGCGCTCCGAAGAGGCCGTCGCGTTCTGCCAGCCCTCGCGGCGGACGGCCGCCGATTCCGAGAGGTTGTTGATCAGCAGGGCGCCCGCCACCTCCTTGGCGACGAAGTCGTGGCGGGTCGCCGTCACGGCCTCGCGGGCGGACGACGTCTCGTTCTCGGTCGCGGTCGAGATGTCGCGGTCGAGCGTTCCGCTGTGGCGGTGGTCGACCGGGAGGGAGATCCGGTCGAGCGGCAGCGTGACGTCGCTCTGGGCGGCGAGTGCCGTGGCCGGGGCCGCGAAAAGCAGCGCGACAGGCGCCGCGCCCGCGGCGACCTTGGGCAGATAGCCGCTTTTGCGCCTGCTGTGCTTACCCATGCGGCGGACGATACTTCCCCACCGAATCGAACGCACGTCCACCCGTGACCAGCGAGTATGTTCACCCACATGACCACCACAGGTTTCTTTTTCGGGGGTCCGGGTGGCGGAGCCCCCGGCCCGGGGCGAAGCCCCGGATGAACACCGCTCTCATAACCGGCGCCACGGCGGGCATCGGCGCGCAGTTCGCCCGCACGCTCGCCGCCGAGAAGTACGACTTGGTGCTCGTCGCCCGCGACGCCGCGCGGCTGGAGTCCTATGCCGCTGAGCTGCGGGAAAAGCACGGTGTCGCGGTGACCGTGCTGCCCGCCGATCTGTCCGAAGCAGACGGTCGGGCGGCGGTCGAGGAGCGGCTCGCCGCGGAGCCGGTCGACCTCCTGGTGAACAACGCCGCCTTCGGGCTGAACGGCGACTTCTGGACCATCCCGCCGGACGCGCTGCAGCGCCAGCTCGACGTCAACGTCACCGCCGTCCTGCGGCTCACCCGGGCCGTGCTGCCGGGCATGATCGAGCGCGGTCACGGCGAAATCATCCAGGTCAGCAGCGTCGCGGGCTTCTTCAGCGGCCGCGGCTCGACCTACACGGCCAGCAAGAACTGGGTCACGTCCTTCACCGAAGGCATCGCCGCGTCGCTGCCGAAGGGCGTCCGGATGATGGCGCTGTGCCCCGGCTTCACGGCGACCGAGTTCCACGAACGGGCCGGCATCGGCAAACCGGGCCCGAAAATCGCCTGGCTGGGTGTCGAACAGGTGGTCGGCGAGGCGCTCGCGGACCTGCGCCGCGGCAAGGTGATCTCCGTGCCGAGCCTGCAGTACAAGGCCGTCGTCGCGATCGGTGGCCTGTTGCCGCGCGCGGTGCTGCGCCGGATCAGCGGTGGCTTCGGCGGCAAGGGCCGTACCTGAGTAGGGCTGTCCCCACCTTCGAGACGCGCGTCTGCACCAGGGTGGTCCGGCGGCAGGCTCAATAGCGTTTTCCCCATGACAACTGGGTGGCAGGAGACAGCCGACGCGGTCCGGCTGGAGGCCGTGCGCAAGGAGTACGGCGACGGCGTGGTCGCGCTGGACGGGGTCTCGATCGCGTTCCCGCGCGGCGGGTTCACCGCGGTGATGGGCCCGTCGGGCTCGGGCAAGAGCACCTTCCTGCACTGCGCGGCCGGCCTCGACCGGCCCACGTCCGGCCGGGTCGTGCTCGACGGCCAGGACCTCGACGGCAAGAACGAGACCTACCTGACGAAGCTGCGGCGCGACCGCGTCGGCTTCGTCTTCCAGTCGTTCAACCTGCTCCCGGCGCTGACGGTCGAGCAGAACGTGGTGCTGCCGCTGCAACTGGCCAAGAAGCGTGCGGACAAGCGGCTCGTCGCCCGGATCCTCACGCACGTGGGGCTCGACGGACGCCGCAAGCACCTGCCCGGGCAGCTTTCCGGCGGCCAGCAGCAGCGCGTCGCGATCGCCCGCGCCCTGGTCACCGACCCCGCCGTCCTGTTCGCCGACGAGCCGACCGGGGCGCTCGACACCCGGACTGCGTCCGAGGTGCTCGGCCTGCTGCGCGACTCCGTCCGGTCGTCGGGCCAGACGGTGATCATGGTGACGCACGACCCGGTCGCCGCGTCCTACGCCGACAGCGTCGTGTTCCTGGCCGACGGCCGGATCGCCGGGCGGCTGGACCGGCCGACCGCCGAAGCCGTCGCCGAGCGGATGACCCACCTGGGCGCCTGGGAGCGGCTGGCGGTGCGCGCGTGATGTTCAAGATCGCACTGAGGACCCTTCGCCTGCGCAAGGGCGGCTTCCTGGCGACGTTCGTCGCCGTGTTCTTCGGCGCGCTGGTCGTCTCGGCGTGCGGTGGCCTGATGGAGACCGGCATCCGGTCCGAGACGCCGGTGCAGCGGCTGGCCGCGGCGCCGATCGTCGTCGGCGGGCAGCAGACGCTCAAGCTCCCCGAGGAGGACCCGGCGACGCTCGAGCCCGAGGACAAGCACAAGTTCGAGAACGCGACCCTGCCCGAGCGCGTCCGGCTCGACGCGGGCCTGGCAGACCGCCTGCGCGCGGTCCCCGGCGTCACCGACGTCGTCGGCGAGATCAGCTTCCCGGCGCGGATCGGCGCCGCGAGCGCCCTCGGCCACGCGTGGAATTCCGCCGTCCTGACGCCGTATGCGCTCAGCGGCCAGGCGCCGAAGCCGGGCGAAGTCGTCGTCGACGCCGGGCTCGGGCTCGCCGTCGGGGACACGCTGCCGGTCGCCGCGCACGGCAGCGTCGGCCGGTACCGGATCTCCGGGATCGCCCAGGCGCCGCAGGCGATGCGGGACTCGGCGGTCTTCTTCGCGGCTTCCGACGCCGAACGGCTCTCCGGGCACCCGGGCCGCTTCGACACCATCGGCGTCTTCGGTGGTGACGTCGCGGCCGTGACCGCGGCCGTCGGGGACGCCGGCGTCGTGGCGACCGGCGTCGACCGCGGTGCCTTCGAATTCCCCGAGACCGGCAAGGGCGGTGAGAACCTGATCGTGCTGGCCGCGGTCTCGGGCGGGCTCTCGGCGCTGGTCATGGTGTTCGTCGTGGCGGGCACGCTGACGCTGTCGACGCAGCAGCGGCAGCGCGAACTCGCGCTGCTGCGCGCGGTCGGCACCACCCCGCGCCAGCTGCGGCGGATGGTGCTCGGCGAGGCGTTCGTCGTCGGGCTGCTCGCGGTCGGTGCCGCGGTGGTGCTCGGCCCGGTGCTCGGGGAGTGGCTGTTCGACCAGCTCGCGGACCACCACGTCGTGCCCGACGTGCTGCGGTTCGAGCAGGGCTGGCTCCCCGCGGTGGTCGCCGCGGGCGCGTCGCTGCTGGCTGTCGTGGGCGCTTCCTTCGTGGCCGGACGGCGTGCTTCGCGCGTCCGCCCGACCGAGGCGCTCGCCGAAGCCGCCGTCGAGCGCCGCTGGCTGACGCCGATCCGGCTGATCACCGCGATCCTCTGCTTCGCCGGCGGGACGGCGCTCGGCATCGTGACGGTCGCGGTGATGACCGGCCCGGTCGCGGCCAGCACGGCGGGCCCGGCGGTGATGCTGTGGGCGTTCGGGCTCGCGGCGATCAGCCCCGGCGTGACGAAACTGATGGCCACGCTGCTGCGCTGGCCGGTGGCGGCGCTCACCGGCGTCAACGGCCGGGTCGCGCTGCGCAACACCCGCGTCGGCGCGGTGCGGGCGGCCGGTGCGGTCACCCCGATCATGCTCGCGGTCGGCATCGCGACCGCCAACATCTACCTGCAGACCACCCAGGAAGCCGTCTCGAACCAGGCCTACACCGAGGACCTGCGCGCGGACGCCGTCGTGGCCGGCCCGAGCGGGCTCGACGCGTCCGTGCTGGGCCGGGTGCGCGCGGTGCCGGGCGTCGCCGGAGCGTCGGAGTACGTCACCAGCACGGTGTTCGTCGAGAAGCCGTTCGACTCGGGCCAGCACGACGACGGCCGGCCCGCGCTGGGTGTCAGCGAGCTGACCGGAAACGTCGTCGAGGTGCCTTCGACGCTCGGCCGCCACGTCGGCGACACGCTCTCGCTGCGGCTCGGCGACGGCACGCCGGTGGACGTGCGGGTCACCGCCGTCGTCGGCCAGCGCCCCGGGTTCGAACGGCTCGTGCTGCCCGCGGACCTGCTGACCCCGCACACGACGCTCGGGCTCGCCCCGCAGCTGCTGGTCCGCGCCGCTCCCGGCGTCGACCCGGCGACCCTGACCGCACGCCTTCGCGAAGCGACGGCCGGGCTGCCGGTGTTCGTCGGCGACCGCGACACGTTGATCGCGGCGCACGCCAAGGGCAACGAGGTCGGTGCCTGGGTCAACTACCTGCTCGTCGGGATGATCCTCGCGTACACGGTGATCTCCGTGGTGAACACGCTGGTGACGGCCACCGCGCGACGGCGTCGCGAGTTCGGGGTGCAGCGGCTGAGCGGCTTCACCCGCGGCCAGGTGCTGCGCATGGCCGGCGTCGAAGGCGGCTTGATCGCGACCATCGCGGTGCTGCTCGGCACCCTCGTCGCGGCGGGGGCGATCGTGCCGTTCTGCCTGGTGGTGACCGGATCGCTGCTGCCGTCGGGCCCGGTGACGATCTACCTGGCCGTGCTCGCGATCGCGGTGGTGCTCTCGCTCGTGGCGATCCTGGTCCCGGCCTGGGCGGCGACGCGCGGGCGTGCGGTCGACGCCACATCCGTCGGTGAGTGAACCCGGCTGTGTGTAAGACTCACGGCCGTGGCGAACCCCGGGTTGGATCAAGCGGCGAAACTCGAACTGGCCAGGCTGGTCACCGATCTTTCCGTGGTGCACGGAAAAGTGACCCTGGCGTCCGGCAAGGAAGCCGACTACTACATCGACCTCCGGCGGGCGACGCTGCACCACGCGGCCGCGCCGCTGATCGGCAAGCTCCTGCGCCAGCTCACCGCGGACTGGGACTACGTGGCGGCCGGCGGCCTGACGCTCGGCGCCGACCCGGTCGCGCTGGCGATGCTGCACTCGGCGGCGTCCGACGGGGTCGTGCTGGACGCGTTCGTCGTCCGCAAGTCGGTCAAGGAACACGGCATGCAGCGGCGCATCGAGGGCATGGAGGTCCGCGGCCAGCGCGTGCTGGCGGTCGAGGACACCTCCACGACGGGCGGCAGCGTGCTGACGGCGGTCGAGGCCCTGCGTGAAGCGGGCGCGAACGTCGTCGGCGTCGTGACGGTCGTCGACCGCGACACCGGCGCGCGCGAGGCCATCGAGAAGGAAGGCCTCGAGTACCGGTACGTCCTCGGCAAGGACGACCTCGGCCTCGACTGAGCGCCACCGGGGCGGATCCGTGGATTCGCCCCGGTCGCCGCCGTCACCCAGAATCACCGCGTGACGTTTTCCGCCCGCCGGTGTCCTCCCCGCGAGGAGGTGCCGTGACGACGACTACGCCGCTCGACGACGTGACTCTCGTCGGCCGGGCGCGGGACGGTGACGTCCGGGCCTACGAGCAGCTCGTGCTGCGCTACCAGGGGCCGATGTTCCGGCTCGCCGTCAAGATGCTCGCCCACCGCGGTGACGCCGAGGACGTCGTGCAGGAGGTGTTCCTCACCGCCTGGCGCAAGCTCGGCCAGCTCAGCGAGGACGCCGCGTTCGTCGGCTGGCTCTACCGGGCCACCACGAACCGCTGTCTCAACGCGATCCGCGCGCGGCGGCCCCGGGCCGACGTCGACCTCGACACCGCCGAGTCGCCGCGGGCCGACCTCCAGCCGGAGCGGGCCGCCCAGGTGAGCAGCCAGCTCGCGGCGCTGACCGCGGCGCTGGACCAGCTGACTCCCGAGCAGCGAGCGTGCTGGCTGCTGCGCGAAGTGCACGGCCGGTCCTACGACGAGATCGGCGAAATCGTCGGCGTCAACGCGACCGCGGTCCGCGGCCGGATCGCGCGTGCCCGGGCCCAGCTGGCGGAGGTGATGAAGCCGTGGCGATGACGGACTACGAGCTGCCCTGCGAACGCGATGTCGAGCAGGTGTGGGAGCGGCTCGACGCGGTCGGCGCCGGGCTGGCCGACGAGCACGAACTGACCTGCCCGCACTGCCGGGCCGCGCGCGAGAGCCTGCTGGCCTTGCGCGAGGCCACTTCCGAGCTCGCGGCCGCGGAGGACGCGCCATCGCCGGACCTGTTCGGGCGGATCATGTCGGCGGTGCGCGCCGAGGTGCGGCGCGGCTCGATGGTGCGCCTGCCGACCCCGGAACCCGGGTTCGTCGAGGTCAGCGAGCAGGCCGTGGCGTCGGTGCTGCGGTACGCGGCGGACACCGTCGACGGCGTCCGGGCGCGACGGTGCCGGCTGCGGGCCGTCCCGGGCGGGGTCGAGGTGGAACTCACCCTCGCGGTGAGCTTGCGGAACGCCGCCGGTGGGACGGCGCTGGCGAAGGTGCGGGAGCGGGTGACCGCGGCGGCCGCGGCCCGCGTGGGCCTGACGCTGACGAAGCTCGACCTGCTGGTGGACGACGTGTATGGGGAGCCAGGGGAATGAGCGTCGACAGCGCTGAGTACGTCATCGCCGATCCGGTGATCGCCGGCGTGGCGGCGCGGGCGGCGATCACCACACCGGGGGTGGTGCGCCTCGAACCGGGCCTGCGCGGCCTGGTGACGGCGTGGACGCGCGCGGCCCGCCAGCGCTGGAAGGGCCTCGACCCGGCGCCGGCGGACGGCGTCCGGGTCCGCACCACCGACGGCCGGGTGACGGTCCAGATCGACCTCGTCACGGCGGCGGCCGACCAGGCGGCGGCGGTGGGCCGGGCGGTCCAGCGCGCGGTGACGCGGTTCGTGGCCGAGCAGACCGGCCTGGTCGTCGCCGAGGTGACGGTGTCCATTCTGGACATCGAGCCGGAAGCCCGGTGACCGCCGAGGAAGCCGTCGAGCGGATCGTCGGCGCGCTCGCGGAGGTGGCCGGCCTCCGGCCGGCGACCCCGTCGTTGCCGATGGGCCGGGAGGGGATGGCGGTGGACCTGAGCCCGGAGGTGGTCCAGGTCCGGCTGATCGCGACCCGGCTGCCGATCCCGCCGCTGCTGGACCGGGCGGCGCGAGCCGTGCGCCCGGTGCTGGCGGGCACGGAGTGGGAGAACGCGCGGCTGCGCCTGGTCGTCACCGACCTCGACGGCGCGGCGTTCGGCTGACGGCGAAATCCGCGCGGCGCGGGCGGGACCCGGGCGTACCGTCGAGCGCATGGACGAGCCGTCGACGCCCGGCGAGCCGCCGGAGCCGCAGCACCCAGCCGACCCGAACCGGAAGAAACCGGACGGCGCGCCGGACCAGTACCCGCACGAGGAGCCGACGCGGTACCCCGCCAAGCGGCCGCCGGAATTTCCACCGGGCGTAACCCCTCCGTCACCGCGCAGGTGAACCGATTGCTCCGCTGGGTTAAAAATCACACGGCTGGGCATTCCTCAGGGCGGACGACGCCGGCCGGCGGAGTAAAGTCGCTGGTAGGGGGATCGGTGGAGGGGGTGCGATGGCGAAATTCCTGGCCGACGTGACCGTCGCGGTGCACATCTTGGCGCTGCTGCTCATCGGTTTCGGCGGATTCGTGGCGTGGCGCTGGCCGAAGCTGATCTTCGTCCACCTGCTCGGGCTGGCCTGGGGCATCCTGGTCAACGTGGCGCCGGTGCCGTGCCCGTTCACCGCGCTGGAGAACTACTTCCGGCACCAGCAGGGCCTCGGCGACCTGCCCGGCGGGTTCAACGCCTACTACCTGTACGGCACGGTGTTCCCGCAGTCGTGGCTGCCGGCGGTCGGCATCGGCGCGATCGGGGTGGTCGCCTACTCCTACGTGGGCGTCTACCACCGCTGGCGCCACCGCCACGACGCCGAAGAAACCCACGTGCGTCCCGTCCACCTCGGCTAGGCGACAATCGCCGGGTGAACACACTACCCGGACCCACTGAGTGGGTGAGCCGCGAAGAGGTCGGCGTCGGCCCCTGGCCGGGTGCGTGGCCCACGGACGAGCGGTACGACCCCGAGCTGCTGCGCGAGGGCGACCGCCGCAACGTCGTCGACGCCTACCGCTACTGGCGCCGCGAGGCGATCGTGTCCGATGTGGACAGCCGGCGGCACCCCTTCCACGTGGCGATCGAGAACTTCCAGCACGACCACAACATCGGCACCGTGGTCCGGACGGCCAACGCGTTCGCCGCGGCCGAGGTGCACATCGTCGGCCGCCGCCGCTGGAACCGGCGCGGGGCCATGGTGACCGACCGCTACCAGCACCTCCGCCACCACGACGACGTCGACGGCCTGATCGCCTTCGCGGCCGGGCACGGCCTCGCCGTCGTCGCGGTGGACAACACGCCGGGCTCCCAGCCGGTCGAGACGGCCGAGATCCCGCGCGACTGCGTGCTGCTGTTCGGCCAGGAAGGGCCGGGGCTGTCCCCGCAGGCGCAGGAAGCCGCGTCGCTGGTGGTGTCGATCGCCCAGTTCGGCACGACCCGCTCGATCAACGCCGGGGTCGCGGCCGGGATCGTCATGCACGCCTGGATCCGGCAGCACGCCGACCTCGGCCGCGCCTGGTGAGGCCTACAGGCCCCAGCCCCAGCGCAGCTGCGCCACGCCCGTCGCGTTGTTGACCTCCAGGCCGCTGCCGCTCTGGCGCGTGATCGAGTACGTGTCCCCGGAGCGCAGGCCGGGCCAGTAGACGACACCCATCTGCCGGGACCGCGTCAGATCCGTGGTGGCGGCGAAGTACGCGGTGAAGTTGTTGCCGTCCTGGTGCCCGGCCGAGTAGTTCAGGCCGGTCGTCATCGGGGCACCGGCCTCGTCGATGATCGTGCGGGACGAGTACGACCCGAGCCGGTTGCTGAGGTTGGTCGTCCACGCCGAGCGGGTCGTGTCCGAGGCCCAGAAGCCGTAGAAGTGCAGCGACAGCAGCGTGCCGGACAACGCGCTCGCCGCGCCGACGCCCGTCACGTTGTCGTTGTAGCCGGTGCCGCTGATCAGCACCCGGCCGCGCGGGATGCTCGAGTGCCGGGACAACCAGGTCGAGCAGAGCGACACCCAGGCGCTCAGGCTGTAGCCGAACGGCTCGTTCATCGGCTCGAAGTACACGTTGCCGTTGCCGCCGTAGTCGGCGGTGACCTTGTCCCACATGGTGTTCCAGGCGCCTCCGTCGTCGACGAAGCCGTCCTTGTTCGCTTCCCAGTAGCCGAAGATGACCTTCATGCCGTGGGACAGGGCCGAGTCGGCGGCCCCCTTGTACCGCCCCCACCAGTCCGAATTGACGCTCTGCGGGTTGATCGGCAGCCGCACGGTGTTCGCGCCCAGCTTCTGCTGGAAGCCGGTGATGATGCCGTCCGCCTTGCTGCGCACGCTCGCGTAGCTGTCCCCGGCGGCGAGGCCGGTCGGGATCACCCAGCCGTCCACGTAGTTGTCGCGGGCGTCCGCCCAGTTGACGCCGCGGAAACTGTTGGTGGCGGCGGCGGCGCTCTGCGGGACGGCGAGCAGGGGGACAGCGAGTGCCGCGGCCATCGCGGCGCGTAGCCAGATACGGGTGCCAAAGCGCTTCATACGAACTCCGATGTCCGAGGGGCGCGCGGGTGAAGATCGATGTTTACGTCAACATCCGAGCCGAGAATGCGGCAGCGCCCACCCCGGTGTCAAGCGTCAGGCGGGGGCGACCTCGACCGGAATCCCGTTCAACACCGACGTTCCGGACGGAACGTCCAGCAGTGTTTCGTCGGCGACCAGGTTCGAGTTGACCCCAGGGTTCGCCCGCGCCACCCGCGTCCGCGAGCCCTCGACGTCGTGGCCCCAGCCGTGCGGGATGCTGACGACGCCGGGCCGGATCTCGTCGGTCACCTCGACCGGGACCTGCAGTTTTCCGGCGCGGGACGTCACCGAAGCGAGGCCGCCGTCGGTGAGGCCCAGCCGCTTCGCGTCGGCGGGGTGGACCTGGACGGTGCACCGGTTGCCGCCGCGGACCAGCGGGGCCAGGTTGTGCATCCACGAGTTGTTCGAGCTCAGGTGCCGCCGCCCGATCAGCACCAGGCCGGCTTCCACGGTCTTCGCGAGTTCTTCCCGCAAGCGCGGGACGTCGGCGACGACCGGCTCGGGCGCGAGTTCGATCCGGCCGGACGCCGTGCACAGCACCTCGGGGATCCGCGGCTTCAACGGCCCGAAGTCCATCCCGTGCGGCGCGGCTTCGAGGTCGGCCAGCGTGACGTCGTAGGGGCCGGCGCGCAGCAGCAGGTCGACCAGGCGTGCGGGCCCGGTGCGCTCTCCGGCGACGGCGACGTCGAGCCCGTTGCGGCGCGCGGTCTCCGCGGCGACGAAGTCGTCGAGCGCCGCGACGTCGGCCTCCGGGCCCTGGCCGGCGACGATGCCGGTGAGCCGGAGCATCGTCTCCCACTCCTGCGGGAGCGCTGACGGCAGCGTCGCGGGCGTCCAGTTGGCGACGTTGCGGATGGACAGCTGGTAGAAGGCCAGGTCGAAGTGCGGGCGTTCGAGCGGTGACGGGCCGGGCAGGATGACGTCGGCGTGGCGGGACGTCTCGTTGAGGTACACGTCGACGGAGATCATGAAGTCGAGGCCGGCCACCGCCGCGGCCAGCCGTCCGGCGTTCGGCGTGCTGAGGCAGGGGTTGCCGCTGACCGCGATCAGCGCGCGGACCTGGCCCTCGCCCGGGGTTTCGATCTCGTCGGCGAGCGTCGCGACCGGCAGTTCGCCGACGACCTCGGGGAGGCCGCGCACCCGGCTGCGCCAGCGCCCGACGGCGAACGGCCGCCGGTTCCCGGTGGGTTGGCACGCGGCCAGCGGGAACATCGCGCCGCCCGGGGAGTCGAGGTGGCCGGTGAGCACGTTGAGGACGTCGACCAGCCAGCTCGCGATGGTGCCGAACGCCTGCGTCGTGGTGCCGATCCGGCCGTAGACCACGGCCTGCTCGGAGGCGAGCTCCCGGGCCATCCGGCGGATCTCGGCCGCGTCGATGCCGGTGCGCGGGGCGACGGCCTCCGGCGTGAACGGCTGAGCCAGGTCCCGGACGTCGTCGAGGCCGTTGAGGTGCTCCGCGAGTCGTCCTGGTGCGACGAGGTTTTCCGCGAACAGGACGTTGACCAGCGCGAACAGCAGCAGCGCGTCGGTGCCGGGCCGGATGGCGTGGTGCTCGTCGGCGAACTGGGCGGTGCGGGTGCGCCGCGGGTCGACGACGACGATCTTGCCGCCGCGGTCGCGGATCCCGCGCAGCCGCCCGCGGATGTCCGGCGCGGTCATCAGGCTGCCGTTGGAGACGAGCGGGTTGGCGCCGAGGATCAGCAGGTGCCGCGTCCGGTCGAGGTCGGGCACCGGGATGGCGAGCGGGTCGCCGAACATCGTGCCGGCGGAGAAGTGCTTCGGCAGCTGGTCGACCGATGTCGCGCTGTAGAAGTTCTTGGTGCCCAACGCTTTGTAGAGCACGCGGCCGTAGAGCGTCAGCGCGATGTTGTGCACGCCGGGGTTGCCCGCGTACACCGCGACGGCGTCCCGGCCGTGCTGTTCGATGATCGGCGGGAGACGGCGGGCGATCTCGTCGTACGCCTCCTGCCAGCTGACCTCGACGAACTCGCCGTCGCGCTTGAGCAGCGGGGCGGTCAGCCGGTCGGGGTCGTGGTGCAGCGCGCCGAGCGACGCGCCCTTGGGGCAGATGTATCCCCGGGAGAAGACGTCCTTGTCGTCCCCTTGGACGCGCGTGACCCGCTGGTTCGCGTCGAGCGTCACCTCCAGGCCGCAGGTGGCTTCGCACAGCGGGCAGGTGAGGTGGGCGGTCGTCATGACCACCGAACATACCGAGCGGTATGTCGATCGGCAAGGCACGATTGCGTCATGGACGTCTCGGCCGCGGAACGCGCGGTGACTTCGCGGCACCTGCGCCGGGTGTGGGCGCTGCCCGGCACGGTCCTGGGCCGCAGCCGCTGGCCGGCCGCGGTGGACCAGCGGCTGCACTGGCACTGGAACTACTGGTGGCAGGCGCACCTGCTGGACACGCTGGTCGACGCCCAGCTGCGCGCTCCTTCGCCGAAGCGCCTGGCGTTGATCCGGTCGTTCGTCCGATCGGTGCGGTTGCGCAACTTCGGCCGCTGGACGAACGACTACTACGACGACATCGCGTGGCTGGGCCTTGCGCTGCAACGGGTTTCCGCGCTGGGCATCGACGTCGGCCCGGCCGTGGCGGCGATCGACACCCAGCTCCTGTCGGGCTGGACGCCGGCGGTGGGCGGCGGCATCTGGTGGCGCCGCGGCGACGACTTCAAGAACGCCCCGGCCAACGGCCCGGCGGCGATCTTCCACGCCCGGTCCGGCAACGTGTCCCGCGCTCGCGCCATGACGGATTGGCTTTCGTCCACTTTGGTCGATCCGGCGTCCGGCTTGGTCTGGGACGGGATCC
Source organism: Amycolatopsis sp. NPDC058278 (assembly GCF_042881395.1). Classification (NCBI taxonomy): domain Bacteria; kingdom Bacillati; phylum Actinomycetota; class Actinomycetes; order Pseudonocardiales; family Pseudonocardiaceae; genus Amycolatopsis; species Amycolatopsis sp. NPDC058278. The sequence continues at coordinate 98,140 of NZ_JBHVXZ010000001.1, forward strand.
GTGCGGACACGGGCGAGCTGGTGAAGCACATTTACAGCTACTGCCAAGGGGTGTACCTCGGGGCGTGCCTTGAGTTGTCCGAAGTGGACAATGCGGCGCGAACGGTCCGCGCGGTGGCGGAGCACTGCGCACCCGGCGGAGTCATCCGCGGCCAGGGCGGCGGCGACGGCGGGTTGTTCGCGGCGATCCTGGCCCGGTACCTGGCGTTGGCAGCTCGTTCCCTGCCGGGCCCGGAAGCTTCGGTGGCCCGCTCGCTGGTGCTGACGTCGGCGGAGGCCTGCTGGTCGGGGGCCGCGGCCACGCCGGAGGGGCCGCTGTTCAGCGCGTACTGGGACCGCCCGGCGCCTTGGCCATTGCCCGAAGACGCCCCGGAGCGGGACATGTCGGTCCAGGTGGGCGGCTGGATGCTCCTGGAAGCCGCGGCGACGCTGTCACCAGAGGTCGCCGGCCCGCCAATCGGCGGTTAGCCCGCCGTCGAGGTCGAGCGCCGCCTGGCCGGGGAACACATACACCCCGCCGTCCTCGTCGGCGGTGCGGCGAACCCCGTCCGGCGTCAGTGCAAAGGTGGGCCCACGCCACCGCTGCCAGCCCCTGCCCTCGTACAGCGTCACGGCTTCCTCCGCAGCACAGAGCGCGCCGAGGTCGTACCCGGGCAGCAGCCGTTCCAGCGCGGTCATCAGCGCGCTCGCGCAACCCCGCCGACGGTGGTCGGCGCGAACGGCCACGCCCTCGACGTACCCGGCGCGTAGCACGCGCCCGCCGTGCAGGAGCCGTCGTTGGACCAGTGCGGCGTGTCCGACCAGTTCGGTGTCGTCGAAGGCGAGAGCATGCGTGCCACCGAGGGCGTTCTCCCAGTCGGTGTCGGAGAAGTTGCCTTCGAAGGCATCGTCGAGCAGGGTGCGGGTGGCTGCGGGCAGGTCGGCGGTGTGCGCGAGGCGGATCACCTCACCAGTTCAGCAGCCGCAGGAGGCGCCGTGCAGGAATTTCGGGGTCAGCCACACCGATTCCGGCGGCCGGTCCGGATCGGCCATGCGGGACATCAGCAACTGAACCGCCCGGCGGCCCAGGTCCGCGACCGGCTGGACCAGCGTCGTCACGGCCGGGCTGACGCGGCGGGCCCAGTCCATGTCGCCGTACCCCACCACCGCCAGCTCCGAGCCGATGCGGATCCCGCGGCGGTGGGCTTCGTACTGCACGCCCACCAGCATCGACTCGTCCGCCACCACCAGGGCCGTCGGGGACGGCCAGCCGTCGAGGAGCTTGGCCGTCGCGCGGGTGGCGCCGCCCGAGGTCGACAGCCCGCACTCCACCAGCTCGCGGTTGAAGCGCAGGCCCGCCTGCTCCAGCCCGAGCCGGTAGCCGCGGACACGCTCGCGGCTGACCTCGAGGCCCTCCTCGCCCGAGATCAGGCCGATCTTGCGGTGCCGCCGCTCGGTCAGGTGGCGCACCAGCGACGCCACCGCGTGCACGTTCTCCGTGCCCACCTGGTCGACATCGTTGCGCGCGGCCACGCGATCCAGCAGCACCGTCGGCACGCCCATCCGCACCAGGCCGTTGATCACCGCTTCGTCCCCGGCCGAGGGGACCAGCAGCACGCCGTCCACGAGGTCCGCGCGCAGCGCGCGCACCACCGCGGCTTCTTCGCCCACGGTGTCCTCGGTGTCCGCCAGTACGACGTCACAGCCCGCCTGCGCCGCGGCTGCCCCGATGGCGCGCAGCAGTTCGCCGGAGTACGGGTGCGCGTGCACACCCATCGCGACGCCGATCCGGTAGGTGACCGGGGGGTCCCACAACCGGAGGTCCGGCGAAAGTGCGGTCATAAGCCCTCGCAGACGCTCAGCGGAAAGGTATCCGCTGAACGGGCGCGCGGGGATATCAGGAACCCAGATTCACTGAAGTGAGTGAACCGGTGGACAGCCGCACGACTCACGGTGACGCAGCGTGGGTGGCAGCCGGACCGTCTCGGCCTTGCGCGCCGGGTCGTTGATCCGAGCCAGCAGCAGCCGCACCGCCTGCCGGCCGATCTCCTCGATCGGCTGCGCCATCGTCGTCAGCGGCGGGTCGACCAGGTCCGCCCACTCGACGTCGTCGTAGACCACCACCGGCAGGTCGCGCCCGATCCGAAGCCCGCGCCGGCGGGCTTCGTGCAGCACCCCGACCATCATGCTGTCGTTCCCGACCACCAGCGCCGTCGGCGGCTCGAGCAGCGCCAGCAGCGTGCTCAACGCCAGCGCGCCGCCCTCACGCGAGGAGTTTCCGCAGGCCACGAGGTCGGACGACCAGGTGAGCCCGGACCGGCCGAGGCCCAGCCGGTAGCCGAGCACCCGCTCCTCGCTCGTCGACAGCCCGGGCACGCCGCTGATCATCCCGATCCGCCGGTGCCCGAGCGTTGCCAGGTGCGCGGTCAGCGCCGACGTCGCCTGGATGTTCTCCGAGCCGACCTGGTCGACGTCGGTGCGGGTGGACAGCCGGTCGATGAGCACGGTCGGCACGTCCAGGGACACCAGCTCGCCGATCACCGGCCCGTCGCCGGGTGCCGGGGTGATGAGCAGGCCGTCGACGCGACGGGAGCGCAGCGCCCGCACGGTGTCACGTTCCGTGTCCGCGGCGTCATGGGTGTCGGCCAGCAGGACGGTGTACCCGTGCGTCGACGCCTCCCGCTCGATCGCCTGCATCAGCGTCGCGAAGTACGGGTTGGCCACCAGGGAAATCGCCATCCCGATCGACCGCGTCCCGCCCGTGACCAGCGAACGCGCGATGGCGTCGCCGGTGTAGCCGGTCGTCTCGATCGCCCGCAGCACCGCGGCCTTGGTGTCCTCCGCGACCGCACGCGTCCCGTTCACCACGTGCGAGACGGTGGTGATCGACACGCCCGCGAGCTCGGCGATGTCCCGCTGGGTCGGCCGCGAAGACTTCGACTGGGGCATACCCATCCTTTCCGGCAAGCGTTTGCGCAAACGCTTGCGCGCAGGGAGCAGTCTGTCTACCTTCCCGACCATCGGCAAGCCTCCACATGAAAAGGCTGGGAATCCATGAGACACCGAAGTCTCACCGCGCTCACGCTGGCCGCCGTCCTCGCCGCGACGACCGGGTGCACGGTCGAGCGTCACTGGGGTGGCAACACCAACACGGGCGGAAGCGGCAAGGCGAAGGTCGGCCTGGTCACCAAGACCGACACCAACCCCTACTTCGTGGAACTCCGCAACGCCGCCAGAGCGGCCGCGCAGGCCAACGGCGCCGACTTCAGCGCGCTCGCCGGCCAGTTCGACGGTGACAACGACGGCCAGGTCCGGGCCATCGAGAACCTCCGCCAGCAGGGCGCGAACACCATCCTGATCACGCCCAGCTCGTCCACCGGCGTGCTCAAGGCGATCAAGGACGCCCGCGACGCCGGGGTCCTGGTCATCGCCCTCGACACCGCCACCGAACCGGCTGATGCCGTCGACGCCACCTTCGCCACCGACAACTTCGCGGCCGGCGAGCAGCAGGGCGCGTACGTCAAGGCCTCGCTGGGCGGCACCCCGCCCAAGCTGCTGATGGTCGACGGCACGGCGGGCAGCACGGTCGACACCCAGCGGCACACCGGCTTCCTCAAGGGCATCGGGCTGACCGACGGCTCGCCGGAGATCAAGGGCCACACCGCGGCCAACGGCGACCAGAGCCTCGCCCAGCAGGGCATGGAGAACCTGCTGCAGCGCAGCACCGACATCAACGCCGTCTACTCGATGAACGAGCCGATGGGCCGCGGCGCGTACGCGGCGCTCAAGGCACGTGGGCTCACCGGGCAGATCGTGATGGGCTCGATCGACGGCGGCTGCGAAGGCGTCCAGAACGTCAAGGACGGCCAGATCGCCGCCACCGTCATGCAGTTCCCGAAGAAGATGGCCGAGCAGGGTGTGCTCGCCGCCGTCGAGTACGCCAGGACCGGGAAGAAGCCGTCCGGCTTCGTGAACACCGGGTCCGCCGTGATCACCGACAAGCCCCTGCCCGGCATCGAGAGCCACGACTCGGCCTGGGGCCTGCAGAACTGCTGGGGAGGCAAGAAGTGACAACAGCGACCGCAGTGTCTACAAAGGACCGTGAATCACTCGGCGACTTCCTGCTCCGCGCCCCGGCGGTCGGCCCGGCGCTCGCGCTGGTCGTCGCGATCGTGGTGTTCTCGCTGGCCACGGACACCTTCTTCGACCTCGACAACCTGTCCACCGTGGTCCAGCAGTCGCTCGTCGTCGGGACGCTCGCGCTGGGCCAGACGCTCGTCATCCTCATCGCGGGCATCGACCTCTCCAACGCGGCCTCGATGGTCGTCGCGACCTTGATCATGGCGAAGCTCGCCGCGGCCGGCACGAACGGCTTCGTCGCGCTGCTCGCCGGGGTGGTGCTGACGATCATCGTCGGCATCTTCATCGGCGGGCTCGCCACGCGGATCAAGCTGCCGGCGTTCATCATCACGCTCGGCACGTTCACCATGCTGACCGCGGTGTCGAAGCTGATCGCCGGCGGCCAGGCCGTGCCGGTGACCGACGGGGTGCTGCAGTGGCTCGGCACCAAGCGCTACCTCTTCGGCGGCATCCCGATCACCTACGGCATGACGCTGGCGCTGCTGATGTACCTCGGCGTCTGGTACGCGCTGACGAAAACCGCGTGGGGCAAGCACGTCTACGCGGTCGGCAACGCGCCGGAGTCCGCGCGGCTGTCCGGCATCAAGGTCAACCGCACGGTGCTGTCGGTGTACATCGTGGCCGGGCTGACCTTCGGCATCGCGGCCTGGCAGGCGCTCGGCCGGACGCCGAACGCCGACCCGAACCAGTTCCAGCTCGGCAACCTCGACTCCATCACCGCCGTCGTCCTCGGCGGGACGAGCCTCTTCGGCGGCCGCGGCTCGGTGCTCGGCACGCTGATGGGCGCGCTGGTCGTGGCGGTGCTGCGGTCGGGGCTCACCCAGATGAACGTCGACGGCAACTACCAGGACCTCGCCACCGGCGCCCTGCTCATCGCCGCCGTCGTGGTGGACCGCATCGCGAGGAGGCAGCAGCAGTCATGAGTGAACCCATCCTCCAGGCTCGCGGACTGGTCAAGCGCTACGGCCGGGTGACCGCCATCGACGGCGCCGACTTCGACCTGCTGCCCGGCGAGGTGCTCGCCGTGGTCGGCGACAACGGTGCCGGGAAGTCTTCGCTCATCAAAACCCTGTCCGGCGCGGTGATCCCCGACGAGGGCGAGATCAAAGTGGACGGCAAGACCGTCCACTTCAAGTCCCCGTTGGACGCTCGCCACTACGGGATCGAGACGGTGTACCAGGACCTCGCCGTCGCGCCGGCGCTCGACATCGCGTCGAACATGTTCCTGGGCCGGGAAAAGCGGCTCAAGGGGCCGCTCGGGCTGTTCCGCAAGCTCGACACCGCCACCATGCGGTCCGAGGCGCAGCGGATCCTCGACGAGCTGGGCATCAACATCAAGTCGATCAGCCAGCCCGTCGAGACGCTGTCCGGTGGCCAGCGCCAGGGCGTCGCCGTGGCCCGCGCGGCCGCGTTCGGCACGAAAGCCGTGATCATGGACGAGCCCACCGCCGCCCTCGGCGTCGCCGAGTCCGGCAAGGTGCTCGACCTGATCGGCCGGATCCGCGACCGCGGCCTGCCGGTCGTGCTGATCAGCCACAACATGCCGCACGTGTTCGACATCGCCGACCGCATCCACGTGCACCGCCTCGGCAAGCGCGTCGCGGTCGTCTCGCCGAAGACGCACTCGATGAACCAGGTCGTCGGCCTGCTCACGGGTGCCTTACGGCTCAACGAAAACGGTGAAGTGGAAGAAGCCGCCGCGGCGACGCATGTGGCCGGCTTGAAGTGAAGGTGCTGCTGGCGGGCTTGTGCACCGTGGACGTCGTCCAGCGGGTCGACGAGCTTCCGGCGCCGGGCGAGAAGGTGCAGTCACTGCGGGTGGACGTCGCGGCCGGGGGACCCGCGACGAACGCCGCGGTGACGGCCGCCGCGCTCGGTGCCGAGGCGACCCTGCTGACCGTCCTCGGTGCGCACCCGCTGGCGGCGCTCGCCCGCGCCGACCTCGAAGCCCACGGCGTCCGGGTCGTCGACCTGGCCCCCGAAAACCCTGAGCCGCCGCCGGTCAGCGCGGTCGCCGTCCGTGACCGCGACGGGGAGCGGACGGTCGTCTCGCGCAATGCGGCCGGCTCCGAGGCGACCTGGAGCGGCACGGTCGACGCGGACGTGGTGCTCGTCGACGGCCACCACCCCGGCCTCGCGCTGTCCGTCGCCCGGGCGGCCGGGGACGTCCCGGTCGTGCTCGACGCCGGGAGCTGGAAACCCGTCCTCGACGACCTCCTCCCGCTGGTCGACGTGGCCGCGTGCTCCGCGCACTTCACCGCGCCGGAGCCCGGCCTGCACGAGCGCGGCGTCCCCACCGTCATCACCACCGCGGGGGCCGGCCCGGTGCGCTGGTCCACTGCGGACGGCGGCTCGGGTGAGGTGCCTGTGCCCGCGGTCGAAGCGCGGGACACACTAGGAGCGGGCGACGTCTGGCACGGCGCGCTCGCCGTGGCCGTGGCACGCGAACGGACGGTGACGGACCGGATCCGCTTCGCCAACGAGGTGGCCGCCGAACGGGTGCGGCATGTGGGACCGCGGTCGTGGACGACCGCGATCGCAGGAAGGAACAGGACATGACGGCGTTCGACGACCTGCTGGCCAGGGCCGAGGGGCTGACCGTGCGCGGGCAGCGCAACGTGCTCGGCATCATCGGCTCGCCCGCGTCCGGCAAGACCACGCTCGCCTGGGCGCTGGCCAACGCGCTCGGTTCGCGTGCGGCGGTGGTCGGCATGGACGGCTTCCACCTCGCGCAGGTCGAGCTGCGCCGGCTCGGCCGCACCGAGCGCAAGGGCGCCCCGGACACGTTCGACGCCGCGGGCTACTACCACCTGATCCGCCGCCTGGCCGAAGGCCGCGAAACGGTGTACGCGCCGGAGTTCCGCCGCGAGATCGAGGAACCCATCGCCGGGGCCGTCGCGGTGCCGCCGGAGGTCCAGCTCGTCATCACCGAGGGCAACTACCTGCTGCTGCCGGACGACCCGTGGAGCGCGATCCGCCCGCTGCTCACCGAGGCCTGGTTCCTCGCGCCGGACGAGCCCGAGCGCATCGAACGGCTCGTGTCGCGCCACCGCCGCTACGGCCGTTCGCTGGTCGAGGCCCGGCAGCGCGCGCTCGGCTCCGACCAGCGCAACGCCGACCTCATCTCGCAGACGCGCGACCGCGCCGACCTGGTGCTGGAGAACCTGCCGCTGGCGAACTTCGCGATTTGACCCTCGTCGTCACCGGCGGCAGCCGCGGGATCGGCGCGGCGATCTGCGTGCTGGCCGCCGCGCGCGGCGAGGACGTCGTCGTGAACTACTCCGGCGACCCGGCGCCCGCTGAAGCCGTCGCTTCGCAGGTGCGTGCTTCCGGACGGCAGGCGCTGGCCCTCCGCGCGGACGTCTCCGACGAGAACGACGTCCGCGTGCTGTTCGACGCGGCGGCCGAGCTGGGGCCGGTCACCGGCCTGGTCAACAACGCGGCGATCGTCGGCAACACCCCGGGCCGGCTCGAGGACTACGAGGTCGACGTCGTCCGGCGCACCCTCGAGGTGAACGTGACGGGGGTGTTCCTGTGCTGCCGCGAGGCGGTCCGCCGGATGTCGGCCCGCCACGGCGGGAATGGCGGCGCGATCGTCAACATCTCCTCGACGGCGGCCCGCACCGGCTCGGCCGGCGAGTGGGTGCACTACGCGGCGTCCAAGGCGGCGGTGGACACGCTGACGTTCGGGCTCGCGCAGGAAGTGGCCGCGGACGGGATCCGCGTCAACGCGGTCCGGCCGGGCATGATCGCCACGGGTTTGCACGCGGCGGCGGGGCTGCCGGACCGGATGGCGAAGTACGCGCCGCAGATTCCGCTGGGCCGGCCCGGCCAGCCGGCGGAAATCGCCGAAGCGGTGCTGTTCCTGCTGTCGGAAGCTTCGTCATTCACGACGGGCGCGGTGCTGGACGTCGGTGGCGGCCGGTGAGCAACCGGGCACCCTCCGATAAATGTGAATGACCTTCGGTCACCGACGTCCGCTTGCTGAGACGGCCGGAGACGACGAGATCACGATCGGACCGGGAACTTGGTCACCTCGGTTTCGGCGATCGAACGCTGTGCAACTCTGGGGAGCCGCCACGAGAAAGGACGGCTTCGGAAGTCATGGCCAAACTCATGTCCGTGCACCACCTCGCGCTCACCGTGACCGACGTGGATCGCAGCGTGCCGTGGTACGTGCGCGTCCTCGACCTCGAGGAGGTCACCCGGCGCGAAGAGCCGGACACGGGACTGCGCAAGGTCGTGCTGCGGTCCGCCGGGGACGAATTCGCCGTGGTCCTGGTGCAGCACGCGGACACCGGGCGGCGCGGGTTCGACGAGCGCCGGACGGGCCTGGACCACGTCGCCTTCCGGGTGCACTCGGCCGCCGAGCTGGCCGAATGGGAGAGCCGGCTGCAGGAGTTCGGCGTCTCGTACACGCCGGTTGCGCCGTCGCGCACCTTCGAAGGCTCACGGGTGATCGTGTTCCGCGATCCCGACGGCATCCAGCTCGAAATCTGGACCGACCCGCAGCTCTGAGGGCTGTGATATCCGGGGCTTCGCCCCGGGCCGGGGGCTCCGCCACCCGGACCCCCGCAAGACTGCTCAGGCGCGGGCGTTGCTGTCGTCCGGCGCGTCCACCGGGCGGCGCATCTCCTGGCGGTAGCGCAGCACGCCGTACCCGGTGCCGAACACGAAGAACGCGATGCTGATCCACAGCGCCGCCGTCTTCAGCCAGGGCAGCGCGTCCAGCAGGCCGGCACCGTAGTAGCCGAGCAGCACCAGCGTCGGCACCCAGAGCAGGCCGCCGAACGTCGTCGCCACCAGGAACCGGCGCTGGTCCATCCGGGCGGCGCCCGCGATCAGCGGGGCCAGCGTCCGGATCCACGGGATCCAGCGGGCCGCGACGATCGCGAAGAAGCCCCGGCGGTCCAGGAACCGTTGCGCGCGCTCGAGGTTGTGGCGGTTCAGCACCTTGCCGTCGCGGCGGGCGATCAGCTTTGTCCCGCCCTTGCGGCCGATGTAGTAGCCGATCTGGTTGCCGAGGACGGCGACGATCAGCGCGGCGCCCGACAGGAACCACGCGTTGGCGTCCGAACCGTGCTGCGCGAGCACCACGCCCGCCCCGAACAGGAGCGAGTCGCCGGGCAGGAACAGCCCGACGATCAGCGCGCATTCGACCAGCACGAAGCTCAGCACGATCACCCAGACGAGCAGCGGCCCGGCGGTGTCCAGCCAGCTCACGCCGACGCCCGCGGCCTCGATGCTCACGACGTTCACACCGCGAGCCTACGTGGCTCCGGTGAACGGGCCACGGCGAACGGGCAAATCGAGCTCGCCCGGAGATTCGGCTCTCACCAACGGTGAAAGCCCCCTCACCAGCGGTGAGAGGGCCTCCGGAAGAGCGTGACTTCAGAACTGCGGCAGGGTCTCGCCCTGCACCGCTTCGACGTCCAGCTCGATCTTCACCGTCGTGCCGACCGCCGCGACGCCGGCGCGGACCATCGCGCTGTAGTTGATCGCGAAGTCGTTCCGGTGCAGCGTCGTCTCGGCGTGGAACGCGACGCGCACGCCACCCCACGGGTCCGGGCCCCAGCCGCCGTAGGTCAGCTCGAGCTCGATCTCGCGGCGCTCGCCGTGCAGCGTCAGCTCGCCCAGCAGCGTCCACGAGTCCGCGCCGCGCTGCCGCAGCCCCGTACTGGTGAACGTGATCACCGGGTGCACGTCGACGTCCAGGAAGTCCGGCGAGCGCAGGTGGTCGTCCCGCATCCGGATGTTCGTGTCGATGCTCGCCGCCTTGATCTCGGCGTGCACCGACGACCGCTCGGCCGGGCGGCCGATCTCGATCCGGCCCGAGACGTCCGGGAACCGCGCCTTGATGCTCGCGATGCCCAGGTGCCGCGCGGTCGCGACCACCGACGAGTGCATCGGGTCGATCACCCACGGCCCGGCGGGCGGCAGCTCGATCGCCTCGGCGACCGGGGCCAGCACGACGTCGCCGAGCGAGCCGCTGCCGTCCGAGGCAATCTGGGCCGTCCGCGCGACCGGGGTGTACCCGGCCGCGGTGACGACGGCGGTGTAGACACCCGGCGCGAGCGCGTCGGTGACGACTTCGCCGCGGACGTCGGCCGCCTGCCGGGCGACCTGCCGCCCGGCCGGGTCGGTGACGGTGAGCACCGCGTGCTCCACCGCCCAGCCCTCGGCCGTGCGGAAAGTCGCGCGTAAGCCGGTCATGAGCGGTCGACCAGCTCGTCGAGGGCCTGGTCGTAGCTCAGCCGGACGTCGTGGCCCGCCTCGCCGCCGGTCAGCTCCACCTGGCTGGTCGCCGGCGGGTAGCCGCTCGCGACCACGGTGTACGCGCCCGCGGGCAGATCGCTGACCACGTACCGGCCTTCGCCGTCCGTCCGCGCGACCGCCGCCACGTTGCCTTCGGCGTCGAGCACGGTGATCCGCGCGTCCGGCACGATCCGGTCGCCCTCGGTCCGCGCGGTGCCGCTGAGCAGCACCGAGCTGGCGAGCTCGACGTCGTGGCGCAGAACGCCGCTGTCGGGCACGGTGAGCGTCAGCGCGACGGGCCGGTAGCCCGCGCCGCTGGCGACCAGGGTGTAGGCCCCGGCGCCGACCCCGACGAAGGCGTAGGTGCCGTCCGCGGTCGTGATGAACGCGCCGTTCACCTCGCCGCGGCCGTCGGTCAGCGTCACCGTCACGTTCGGCAGCGGCTGGCCGGTCGCGGCCGCCCGCACGGTGCCGGTCAGCTCGCCGGACCCGGTGAGCGTGACGTCGACCGTCGCCGGCCCGTTGCTGATCACGACGCTGGAGGCCTGCGGCTGGTGGCCGTGCGCGGACACGATGAGCACGTACGCGCCCGGCCCCTGGCTGGGCACCGAGTAGCTGCCGTCGGCGGCGCCGGTGGCCCGCGCGACCTGGCGGCCGCGCTGGTCGATCAGGGTCAGCGCCGCGCCCGCCACGTGGGTGCCGTCCTGGCGCCGGATGTGGCCGGTCACCGGCACGCCACCCGCGCCGACGGGGACGTCGAGCTCGGCCTGGCCGACGGAGTTCGTGATCGGCAGCGCACCCGAGACGGCCTGGTAGTCGCCGTGCCCGTTGGTGCTCAGCGCGTGCTTGCCGCCACCCACGAGCGCGGGCTCGCGGTCGACCGGGCGCACCGGCTCGACGATCTCGGTCGGCTCGTCGGCGTGCTCGTCGAGCAGCGCCTCGCCGCCCTCCATCGCCGCCGCGGCCGGGGCCGCGTTGGTCAGCGGGATCTCCTTCATGAACAGGAGGACCACCGTGGCCAGCAGGGCCACCGCACCGGCGATGTAGAACACCGTGGTGATCGAGTCGGTGAAGCCGACCAGGATCGGCGTCTTGATCGCGTCCGGCAGGGTCTGGATCACGCTGGTGTTCTCGGACAGGTTGCCGACGCTCGCGCCGGCGCCGGGCGGCAGCTGCCCGCCGAACGCCTTGGTGATGTTGGGCCGCAGGGTGTTGAACAGGACCGTCAGGAAGATCGCGACACCGGCGGTACCACCGATCTGGCGGAAGAACGTCGCCGCCGCGGTCGAGACGCCCATGTCGCTGCGCGGGCCCGCGTTCTGCACCGCGATGATCAGCGTCTGCATGCACTGGCCGAGGCCGAGGCCGATGATGGCGGCCGCGACCAGCGGGTGCCACAGCGGCGAGTCGTAGTCGACCTGCGCGAAGAAGAAGGCGCCGGCGGCGATCAGGACGGTGCCGATGATCGGGAAGATCTTGTAGCGCCCGGTCTTCCCGGTGAGCCGGCCGGACACGATCGAAGCGGCCATGATGCCCGCCATCAGCGGCAGCATCAGCAGACCGGACTCGGTCGGCGTCTTGCCCTGCACGACCTGCAGGAACTGCGGGATCATCGTGATCGCACCGAACATCGCGACACCGACGATGACACCGCCGATGATCGCCACGGTGAACGTCGAGTTCTTGAACAGCCGCAGCGGGATCAGCGCGGCGTCCTGCATCCACCGTTCGACCGCGATGAACGCGATCACGCCGACGCCGCCGACGACGTAGCAAAGGATCGACTTGCCGTCGCCCCAGCCCCACTTCTGGCCCTGCTCGGCGACGATCAGGAACGGCACGACCGCGACGACCAGAGCGAGGGCGCCCCACCAGTCGATCTTGTGCTTCTGCGGGATGTGCGGCACGTTCAGCACGCGGGCGACGACGAACAGCGCGGCGATGCCGATCGGGACGTTGATCAGGAAGACCCAGCGCCAGCCGTGGATGTCGTAGCCGAAGATGCTGCCGGCGTGCTCGATGCCGGCGAAGAAACCGCCCAGCACCGGTCCCAGCACGGTGGACAGGCCGAACACCGCGAGGATGTAACCCTGGTATTTGGCCCGTTCCCGTGGCGGCACGATGTCGCCGAGGATCGTCATGGCCAGCGACATCAGGCCGCCGGCGCCGAGGCCCTGCACCGCGCGGAACGCGGCCAGCTGGTACATCGACTGCGCGAAGGCCGAGGCCAGCGAACCGGCGACGAAGATCGTGATCGCGGCCAGGTAGAACGGCTTGCGGCCGTAGATGTCCGACAGCTTGCCGTAGATCGGCGTGACGATCGTCGAGGTGATCAGGTACGCCGTGGTCGCCCAGGCCTGCAGGTCGAAGCCGTGCAGGTCGTTGGCGATCTTGACGATCGACGTGCCGACGATCGTCTGGTCCAGCGCGGCCAGGAACATGCCGCACATCAGGCCGCTCAGGATCGTGACGATCTGGCGGTGGCTCAGCCGTGGTGGTTCCTTCGCCACGACTGGTTGTTCGACGGTGGTGCTCATGCGCACACCTCGCTGACGCTCGGTGCGTCCTGAGCGGACGGCGCAGTGTTCAATGATTCGCTCGCAAGCTCGCTCATGCGTTGGCCCCCTTGGCCGGTGCACCGGCGGACGCTTGCGCGTCGGCCAGCTGTGGAGAGTGGTTCTCGATACCTGTGTTGAGCCGGCCGAAGAGGCGGTTCAAGGTCTGGATGTCCCCGTCGGTCCAGTCCCCGAGCACTTCGGCCAGCCACTTGTTGCGCTGCTTGCGGTTCTCTTCGAACACCCGCATGCCCTCGGCCGTCGGCGCGAGGAGGCACGCCCGCCCGTCTTCGGGATCGGCTTGGCGCTCGACCAGGCCGTGCTGCACGAGCGAACTCGACTGCCTGCTGATCGTGGAGATCTCGGAGTGGAGCGACTCGGCCAGCCTGCTGGTGCGCTGCGGGCCTTCGTGGATGAGGGTGAAGAGGATCGCGTACGCCGCCCGCTCGATGCCGTCCGGCCCCTGTTTGGAGACCTGCGTCTTCGCCTTGTTGATCAGCCGGACCAGGCGGACGAGCTCGTGCCCGAGCTGGTCGGCGAGGTCCAGCTCGGCCGTGGGCCGGGTGGTGTTCGGTGCCATGGTGATCCTTCAAGGCGTTGGTTGGCGGCTGCAACTAGTTGCCTCAGGCAAGGATGTGCCTTCACTAGCGGTTATGCAAGCGGAGTACCTCGTGATGTGGCAGAACACACTTTAGTTGTCGTATGCAAGCACATTTCTCCCGGGTTGCCGCCGGAACAACGGCGTCCCCGGCGGGTTGAGAACGGTATGACCGACGACACAGCGTTGAAGGACTTCCTCGCCGCCCGCCGCCACGGCGTCCTCGCCACGATCCGCCGCGACGGCCGGCCGCAGCTGTCCACGATCACCTACCTCCACGACCCGGGATCGGCGACGTTGATCGCGTCGATCACCGAGACCCGGGCGAAGACGAAGAACATGCGCCGGGACCCGCGGGTGACGTTCCACGTGAGCAGCGAGGACGGCTGGAGCTACGTCGTCGCCGAGGGGCGCGCTTCGCTCACGGCGCCGGCCGCCGCACCCGACGACGACACGGTGGAAGCGCTGGTCGACTACTACCGGCGCGCGGCGGGCGAGCACCCGGACTGGGCGGAGTACCGCGCGGCCATGGTCACCGACCAGCGGGTGCTGCTGACCGTTCACATCGAGAAGCTGCTGGGCCTGGTCCGCTGACCCACTGCTCCGTTGCGGCTGGTTTCGAAAGAAGATTTCCGCACTGCGGACTGTCCGGGCTTACGATGAGGCCATGAGCAACGAAGCTTTGGTCACCCGGCTCCGGGACCTGCTCGGCAAGGGCGCCGTGCTCACCGACTCCGACGTGACCGCCTCCTACGCGCGCGACATGATGCCGCTGGCGCCCTCGGGCACGCCGCTCGCCGTCGTCCTGCCCGCGAACGCCGCGGAGGTGCAGGCCGTCGTCAAGGCGTGCGCCGAGGCCAAGGTGCCGATCGTGCCGCGCGGGGCGGGCAGCGGCCTGTCCGGCGCGGCGAACGCCATCGACGGCTGCGTCACGCTGTCGCTGACCAAGCTGAACGAGATCGTCGAGATCGACGCGGGCAACCGGCTGGCGGTGGTGCAGCCGGGCGTGGTCAACCTGGACTTCCGCAACGCCGTCGAGAAGCACGGGCTGTTCTACCCACCGGACCCGTCCAGCTACGACTGGTGCACGATCGGCGGCAACCTGTCGACCAACGCCGGCGGCCTCTGCTGCGTGAAGTACGGCGTGACGACGGACTCGGTGCTCGGCCTGGAGGTCGTCCTGGCCGACGGATCGCTGCTGAAGACCGGCCGCCGCACGGTGAAGGGCGTCGCGGGCTACGACCTGGCGCGGCTGTTCGTGGGCAGCGAGGGCACGCTCGGCGTGATCACGCAGGCCACGGTCCAGCTCAAGCCGCTGCCCCAAGCCCCGGCGACGCTGGTCGCGGGCTTCAGCACGACCGAAGCGGCGGGGGAGGCCGTCGCCCGGGTCGTGCGCGAAGGTCTGGTGCCGTCGTTGCTGGAGATCATGGACGCGTCGTCGATCAAGGCGTCGGAGGCGTACCTGAAGACGGACCTGGGTGCGGGGTCGGACTGCCAGGCCCTGCTGCTGGGGCAGTCGGACGCGGGTGGCGAGGTGGCCCGCCGCGAGCTGGCGGCGCTGGAGCAGATCTGCCTGGACTGCGGTGCGGACCTGGCGTACACGACGGAGGACCTGGAGGAGGGGCGGATGCTCCTGCACGCCCGCCGGGTGGTGCTGACGGCGTTGGAGACGTACGGGCTGTGGCTGACCGACGACGTCTGCGTGCCGCGGACGCGGATCGCGGAGCTGATCCGCGGGTGCGAGAAGATCAGTTCCGAGGTGGGGCTGCGCATCGCGGTGGTCGGCCACGCCGGCGACGGCAACATGCACCCGACGATCGTGTACCAGCCGGACGACCCGGACGAGTTCGAGCGGGCCCAGCGCGCCTTCGACGAGATCCTCGAGGTGGGGCTCTCGCTCGGCGGGACGGTGACCGGCGAGCACGGGATCGGGAAGATCAAGCGCGAGTGGCTGGCCCGCGAGATCGGGCCGGTGGGGCTGCGGGTGCACCAGCAGATCAAGCGGGCGCTGGACCCGGAGAACCTGTTCAACCCGGGCTCGATGTTCTCGATGACCTGAGCCGGGTGCTCAGTCCTTGATGCGCGGGATCCGCTGCGTGACCTCGGGGTCGGTCTCCGCGACCGCCTTCTTCTCGCGCCGCGACTTCAGGTACTCCAGCGCGATCGGCACCACCGACACCAGCACGATCAGCACGAAGATCGCGTCGACGTTGTCCCGGATGAACCCGATGTTGCCCAGCAGCGAACCCAGGATCGTGATGCCCGCGGCCCACAGGATGCCGCCGAGCACCGTGTACGTGAAGTAGCGCTTCGGGTCCATGCGGCCGATGCCCGCGATCCACGTGATGAACGTGCGGACGAACGGGACGAACCGGGCCAGCACGACCGCCTTGGGGCCGTGCTTCTCCAGGAACTCGTGTGTCTTGTCCACGTACTCGCGCTTGAAGAACTTCGAGTCCGGGCGGTTGAACAGCTTCGGGCCGGCGAAGTAGCCGATGTAGTAACCGGTCACGTTGCCGAGCAGGGCCGCCGCCGTCACCAGGACGCAGACCAGCCACAACGGGGCGTTCAGCGTTCCGTTCGCGATGAACAGGCCGGCCGTGAACAGCAGCGAATCACCCGGCAGGACCGGGAAGATGCTGCTCTCGATGAAGATGATCAGGCACAGCACCGCGATGACCGGTGTCGTCAGACCGCTCAGCAGGTGCTGCGGGTCCAGCCATGACGGCAGCAGCGACATCGTGTTGACCGTGCTCTGGGCGAGAATCACCTCAAAAACGGTACAGGGTCACCCTGAGTCGCTACTGAGACCCGTCAGACCAGCGTGAGCAGGCCGACCACGGACCCCGCGGCGAGCCCCAGCAGCACCGCCAGCAACAAGATCCAGTACGCGGGCAGCTGCGCCGACGTCCGCACCGGTTCCGGCTCCGGCGGACGCGGGGCGAACGTCGTCGGCGCCTCCGCTTCCAGGGCCGCGCGCTCGCGCTCCAGTGAGTCCGCGCTCGCCCCCGAGAGCAGCCCGTACGCCGACGGCAGCTCGTTGATCGCGCTGGTCGGGACCGCGTCGGTGGCCGGCTCGGCCCCGCGCGCTCCGGTCGTCGAAGACGCTGCAGACGCCGAAGACGCCGGCGCGGCCGGTGCCGACGAAGACGTGTCGGACGCCTTGGGGGGCGGTGGCGACACCTGCGGTGCGAAGACGGCTTGCGCGCGAAGGGCGTCCGCCAGCAGCTGCTCGGGGTCCTTCGGCTCGCTCATCTCCGCCCGTCCGCTCGCAACACCTACGTACTCAAGGTAGCCGTACCCACCTCGGCGACCCATTCTCCCCGGCGCAACACCTTCGCGGGCCGCAGGTCCTGGTCGAGGACCACGATGTCGGCCTGGTAACCGGAGCACAGCATCCCGGTCCGGTCCGCGATGCCGAGCAGCTCCGCGGGCCGCTGCGACGTCGCGTGCACCGCGTCGAGGATGCCGAGTTTCGCACCCCGGACCAGATTGCGGAAGGCGGTGTCCATCGTCAGGGTGCTGCCGGCCAGCGAACCGTTGTCGGCGAGGGTGGCGACGCCGTCGTGGACGTCGACCTCGAGGCGGCCCAGCGTGTAGCGGCCGTCCGCGGCGTCGGTGGCCGACATCGCGTCCGTGATGAGGACCGTCCGGTTGCGGCCCGCGTGCTTGGCCGCCAGGCGGACCACCGTCGGGTGGAGGTGGACCAGGTCGCAGATCAGCTCGATCGTGATGCGCTCGTCGTCCAGTAGCGCGCCGACCGGGCCGGGTTCGCGGTGGTGCAGCGGCCGCATGCCGTTGAACAGGTGGGTCGCCACCGTCGCACCCGCGTCGATCGCCGGCAGCAGCTGCTCCTCGACGCCGTCGGTGTGCCCGATGGCGGCGATCACGCCGGACTCGGCCAGCTGGCGGACGGCCTTCACGCCGCCGTGCAGCTCGGGGGCGATGGTCACCATCCGGATCGCGCCCTGGCCCGCGCGCAGGAGCTTCTCGACCGTGCCGGTGTCCGGTTCGAGCAGCGTCTCCGGGTCGTGCGCGCCGCAGCGGGCCTTCGAGATGAACGGCCCCTCCAGGTGGATGCCCGCGACCTCGCCGTCCTGGGCGAGCTCACGCAGCGCCGCGACCTGCTCACGCAGGATGTCCACCGGGTCCGAGACCAGGCTGGCGAGCATGGTCGTGGTGCCGTGACGGCGGTGCGCTCGCACCGCCGTCAGCAGTTCCTCGGGATCGAGGGAGGTGAACGAAGCACCTCCCCCGCCGTGGCAGTGGGTGTCGACGAACCCGGGCACGACCAGCGCCCCACCGACGTCCACGTGCTCGCCGGACGGCGGGGTCCCGGAACCCACACCGGCGATCCGCCCGTCGGACACGGCCACCCAGCCGTCGTCGAGTAAACGGTCCGGGGCGGCGACCCGGCCGCCCATGATCACGAAATCTCCGGCGCCTCTCACGCACCCCAGCATATATTGGTCTGGACCAAGCATGGTGATACGACTCAGTGATCGGAATGGTCCACCCGGGTCACTGTGGGGCTTGCATGGCCTTCTGGAGCGCCTCGAGCGCCCGGCTGGCGGTCGATTTAACGGTACCCTTGGAGATGCCTGCGGCCTCAGAGATCTCGGCCTCGCTCAGCCCGCCGTAGTACCGCAGCACCAGCACTTCGCGCTGGCGGGGCGGCAGCTTCGACAGCGCGCTGACCACGGCCTGGTGCTCGCTGGAGAGCATCGCGAGGCTCTCCGCGGAGCGCGCGTTCACCGCGTGCGGCGGCACGTACTCGCGGGCCGTCTTGCGGCGGCGCAGCACGCTGCGCGACCCGTTGACCACCGCGGTCCGCAGGTAGCCGACCGCGGCCGCGGCGTCCCGGAGCCTGCCCCAGTTGCGGTGCAGGCCGGTGAAGGCCTCCTGCACCACGTCTTCCGCCGTCGCGGGCTCGTCCACCAGCAGAATCGCCAGCCGGACCAGCCGCATGCGGTGCTGGCGGTAGAGGTCTTCGAGGGTCAGCGGTGTCGGCGCCTGCGCCGGGGCCGGACCGTCCATGACCCGCAGGTGGCCGAGGGTCGCCTCGACGCTGCGTTCCGCATTGCCCTCGAGCATGAACCCCTGCCTGTTCTCGACCCCGGTTTGCACGGTGTGCCGCGTCAGCAGGTTCACGGTATTCACAGCGCTCACACAGGTACTGACGCACGCCCAGCCTATCGGGTTCAGATGCCGGTGCCACAGATCGGATGCTGGTACAGAACCGTGACACGGGTAGCGTCGGGGCCGACCCGCCCGCGCCCACCCCGGAGATCCACATGGCCTGGTTCCTCGTCGAAATCACCTACGTCCAGGAGAAGCTGCTGGAGGTCCGGCCGCGCCACCGCGAGTTCCTGACCAAGCTGGCCGAAGAGGGCCGAGTCGCGATCGCCGGGCCGCTCGGCGACGGCACCGGCGGCATCACCCTGTACCAGGCCGACGACGAGGCGCACCTGAAGGAGACGCTCGACCGGGACCCGTACTTCCTGGAAGGAGTCGTCGCGCAGCGGTCCGTCCGTGAGTTCAAGCCGGTGATCGGCGCCTGGCTGCCGTCATAGGCCGAGCACGTGGTGCCGCGCAGGTCGCAGGCTCACGACGCGGTCGGCTTCGGGGCGGATCGTTTCGACGATCAGCGAAAGGTTCCGGTCCACGGTGCGCACAGCCGGACGTCACGACGCCCGGCCGGACAGCTCGTAGTCGGCCGGGTCGACCTTGCGCGTCTCCAGCCAGTAGCGCCAGGTGAAGCCCGGCCAGATCGTCCGGTTCACGCCCTGGGCGTCGAGGTACCAGCTCTTGCAGCCGCCCTGCGTCCAGACGCCCTTGACCAGCTTGTCCTGGATCTCCCGCTGGAACTCGTCCTGCACGCCCGGCCGGACGTCGAGGGCGGCGGCGCCGCGGGAGTCGGCGAGCTTGATGGCGTCGACGACGTACCGCGACTGCGACTCGATCATGAACACGACGGAGTTGTGGCCGAGCGCGGTGTTCGGGCCGAGCAGGAAGAACAGGTTCGGGTAGCCGGACACGGTGATGCCCTTGTGGGTCCGCATGCCCTCGGCCGCCCACTCCTTGGCGAGGTTGCGGCCGTCGACGCCGGTGATGTCGAGGTACTCCAGCGCGTCGGTCACCTTGAAACCGGTGCCGTAGACGATCGCGTCGACCTCGTGCTCGACCCCGGCGGAGTCGACGATCGAGTGCGCCTTGACCTCCTTGATCCCGGCCGTGTTCACGTCGACGTTCGGGCGGGCCAGCGCCGGGTAGTAGTCGTTGGAGATCAGGACGCGCTTGCAGCCCATCGTGTAGTCCGGTGTGACCTTCTTGCGCAGCGCGCGGTCCTTGATGCCCTTCGCGATGTTCCGCTTCGCGATCAGCTCGCCGGCCTTCATGATCGCCGGGTGGCCGTTGAAGCCGATGGCCCGCGCTTCGAGCAGCCAATACAGCGCGTTGCGGTAGAGGCGCTGAGTGCCGGGCACGCGCTTGAACAGCGTCCGCACCCACGACGGCATGGCGTGGTCGGGCTTGGGCATGATCCACGGCGGCGTCCGCTGGAACAGCGTCAGCTCGGCGACGTCGGGGGCGATCTTCGGGACGAACTGGACGGCGCTGGCGCCCGTGCCGACCACGGCGACCTTCTTGCCGCGCAGGTCGTATTCGTGGTTCCAGCGCGCGGAGTGCCAGGTCTGGCCCTTGAACTCCGCGATCCCGGGCAGGTCGGGGATCTGCGGGATGTGCAGGCCGCCGACGCCGGAGACGAGGAACTGCGCGACGAACTCGCGGCCGTCCCTGGTCGTCGCCGTCCAGCGGCGTTCCCGCTCGTCCCAGTGGGCGCCGGTGAGCTCGACGCCGAAGCGGATCTTCTCGCGCAGCCGGTACTTGTCCGCGACGCCCTTGAGGTAGTCGAAGATCTCCGGCTGCGGCGAGAACGACCGCGACCAGCCGGGGTTCTGCTCGTACGAGAACGAGTACATGTGCGACTGCACGTCGCAGGCGCAGCCGGGGTAGGAGTTGTCCCGCCAGGTGCCGCCCACCTCGGCGGCCTTCTCCAGGATCACGTAGTCCCGGATGCCGGCCTTCTCGAGCTGGATCGCCTGGCCGAGCCCGGAGAACCCGGTGCCCACGATCACGACCTTGAACCGCTCGGTCATCTGTCGGCCTCCGCTGCGTCGGGGATCCTGCCCGGATGACGTTACCTCAGGTAACAGTTACTTGGAAGTACCTGCTACTGATCAGTACGTTCCGCCGAGCTTGCCGTGGTTCCAGCTGACCACCTTGGTCGGGCGGAAGACCAGCCCGACGCGTTTGGTGGCCTGACCGGCGATGAAGGCCTGCAGCTCGGCCGACGCGGGGTCACCTTGCTTGGCTCCCGAGTACCGCTGCATGAGAGCCGTCCCCATCCGGGTGACCTCGGCGGTGTCCTCGACGATCTCGACGTCGGCCTCGAACGAGACGCCACGCAGCTTCTCGTAGCTGTCGCCGTCCTCGACGAGCACGGTCGCCTCCGGCAGCCGCCGGAAGTTCTTCGCCTTCTGCGACGTGCCGTACGTCCAGGTCGCGACGCCGTCTTCGTGCGGGAAGTACCAGAGCGGCGCGAGGTGCGGGCGGCCGTTCGGGCCGATGCTGGCGACGTTGATGACCTTCTGCTCCGCGAGGTAGGCGCGGACCTCGTCCTCGGTCATCCTGATCTGGTCGCGACGGGACATCTTCACCCCTTGGTGGCGGCCCGCCCGCCGTGGCCGGTGACCGCCGACTCGAACGCGCCGCGCGCCTCGATGTCGGCCAGCGCGGCCTTGTCCGCCGAAGGTACCCGGCTGCGCGAGCCGATCTCGACGATCGGCGGGAGGAACGCGCGGAACAGCTTGAGGCCGCCGACCCACCGCGGCACGTGGATGGTCCGGGCGCGCTTGAGGATGCCCGCTTCGAGGTCGTCCAGGGCCACGTCCAGCGGGTACGTCTTGCCGATCAGGCCGGGCATCGACGCGCGGAGCTTGCCGAACACCGGGTGCGCGTCGGCGCTCTCGACGAGGTCGGTGCGGATCCACGTGGGGTGCGCGACGCCGACCTTGACGCCCAGGTGGGCGACCTCGGCGCGCAGGCTGTTCGAGAAGGCTTCGACGCCGGCCTTGGCGGCGGAGTAGTTGGCCATCCCCGGCGCGTGCGTGATCGCGGCGAGCGACGAAATCGCCAGCAGGTAGCCCTTGCGCTCGATGACGTGCGGGAGCGTGACGCGGAACGTCCGCCAGACGCCGAGCAGGTCGACCTCGATGACCTTCTCGAACGCGGCCCGGTCGACCGAGCGGACGAAGCCCGCGGTCGCGATGCCGGCGTTCGCGATGACGATGTCGATCCCGCCGAAGTGCTCGACGACACCGGTGACTGCGTCGTTGAGGGCGTCCCAGCTGGTGACGTCGGCTTCCCAGGCGTGCGCGTTCGGCCCGATCCGGTCGGCGACCTTCTTCTGTTCGCCGGCTTCGAGGCCGACGAGGGCGACCTTGGCGCCACGCGCGGCCAGCCGCTCGGCGAGCCCGGCGCCGATGCCGCGGGCGGCGCCGGTGATCAGCACGACCTTGCCGTCGACCTTCTTGGTGCCGCTCAGCAGCGAAAACGGGTTGGCCACGGTGCCCTCCTGGACGTCGATCGGCGCTCTCGGAGGGCACCGTACCCCAACTTACCCGCAGTAAGCTACCCGTGAGTATGTTCAGCGGCCGGCTTCGCCCAGTGCGGTGAGCTCCGCGTCCGTGAGCTCCAGGGAGACCGAGGCGATCAGGTCGGTGAGCTGCTCGGGCGTCCGGGCGCTGGCGATCGGCGCGGCGACCGTCGGCTGCTGCCGCAGCCACGCGAGCGACACCGTGGCGACCGAAACCCCGTGCGCCTCGGCGACTTCGTCGAGCTCGACCAGTACGCGCGCACCATTACCGTCCAAGTAGGACGAAGCGCGGGCGGCGCGCGGGCTGTCGACGGTGTCGCCCTTCGTGCGGTACTTGCCGGTGAGGAAGCCCTTCGCGAGGGCGAAGTACGGCAGCGTGGCGAGGCCTTCGCGCTCGACGAGCGGGGCGAGGTCGCGTTCGTAGTCCCGCTCGACGAGGTTGTAGTGCGGCTGCAGCACGGCGTACCGCGCGAGGCCATTCCGGTCCGAAACGGACAGTGCTTCGGCGAGCCGGTCGGCGCTGTAGTTGGACGCGCCGAGGTAGCGGACCTTGCCCGCGCGGACCAGCGCGTCGAACGCCGTCAGGGTCTCTTCGAGCGGGGTGTCCGGGTCGTCCCGGTGCGCGTAGTAGAGGTCGATGTGGTCGGTCTTGAGGCGGCGCAGCGAGTCCTCGGCCGCGGCCTGGATGTTCTTCGCGGAGAGGCCGGGCCGGCCGTCCCACATGCCGACCTTGGTCGCGACGACGATGTCGTCGCGGTGGCCGCGCGTGGCCAGCCAGTTGCCGAGGATCTCCTCGGAGCCGCCCCCGCCGCCGTAGAGGTCGGCGGTGTCCACGAAGTTGCCGCCGGCCGCGGTGTAGGCGTCGAGCACGGCGAAGGACTGCGGTTCGTCCGCCGTCCAGCCGAAGACGTTGCCGCCGAGGTTGAGCCCGTACACGTCGAGGTCGGTGTTTCCCAGCTTGGTCATGTCTTCGACAGTAATTCGCCGATCCCGGGAGGAAAATCGCCGTCCCACGCGTTGGAGTGTTCCATGGCAATCGAACTCGGCAAGCTCGGTATCTGGCGGCCCTACCCGGGCGTCGACGTGCACTTCGCGACGGAGGCGGAGAAGCTCGGTTACGGCGCGATCTGGCTGGGCGCGTCCCCCACTGGCGACCTCGCCTACGTCGACGACCTGCTCGCGGCGACCGACCACCTGGTCATCGCGACCGGCATCGTGAACATCTGGCAGGACGAGCCCGCGGACATCGCCCGCGTGTACGAGCGGATCGCGGGCAAGTACCCGGACCGCTTCCTGCTCGGCATCGGCGCCGGCCACCGAGAGGCCACCAAGGAGTACAAGAAGCCGTACGCGGCGCTGGTCGACTACCTGGACGGGCTCGACGCGGCGGGCGTCCCGGTCGCCGGGCGGGCGCTGGCCGCGCTCGGCCCGAAGGTCGTCAAGCTGTCCGGCGATCGCGCCGCGGGCGCGCACCCTTACCTGACGACGCCGGAGCACACCCGCAGCACGCGCGAAATCCTCGGCGCGGGCAAGCTGCTGGCGCCGGAGCAGAAGGTGGTGCTGGGCACCGACGCCGACGAGACCCGCGCGATCGGCCGCAACACCGTGAAGTACTACCTCGGGCTGTCGAACTACGTCGCCAGCCTGCGGAAACTCGGGTTCACCGACGAAGACCTCGAAGGCGAGGGCAGTGATCGCCTGGTCGACGCGCTGGCGTTGCACGGCGACGCGGAAACGGTCGCCCGTGGGGTCCGCGCCCACCTCGAAGCGGGTGCCGACCACGTGAACATCCAGGTGCTGAACGAGGACCCGTGGCCCGCGTACCAGGCGCTGGCCTCCGAGCTGCTGTGACGTCCGTCCGGCCGCCGGTGCGCCGGCGGCCGGACGCACGCTTTCTGAACCGATCCGACGTGCGGAAAAGTTTCTGCGCGGGGACCGGTGTGCGGCGGCGGCGGACCTCGTACGATGCGGTCGGGACCACCCTGTGCCAAGGAGGAGTAACGATGCCCATCGCCACCCCCGAGGTCTACGCGGAGATGCTCGACCGGGCCAAGGCGAACGAGTTCGCCTACCCGGCCATCAACGTGACCTCGTCCGAAACCGTGAACGCCGCCATCCGCGGCTTCGCCGAGGCGGAGAGCGACGGCATCATCCAGTTCTCCACCGGCGGTGCGGAGTTCGCGTCCGGCCAGAAGGTCAAGGACATGGTGACCGGCGCGACCGCGCTGGCGGAGTTCGCCCAGGTCGTGGCGGCCAAGTACGACGTGAACGTGGCGCTGCACACCGACCACTGCCCGAAGGACAAGCTGGACGGCTTCGTCCGCCCGCTGATCGAGATCTCGGCGGAGCGCGTCAAGAACGGCCAGCACCCGCTGTTCCAGTCCCACATGTGGGACGGCTCGGCGATCGACCTCGACGAGAACCTCGAGATCGCGCAGGAGCTGCTGGCCAAGACGGCGGCCGCGAACATCATCCTCGAGGTCGAGATCGGCGTCGTCGGCGGCGAGGAAGACGGCGTCGAGGCGGAGATCAACGAGAAGCTGTACACCGCCGAAGGCGACTTCCTGAAGACCATCGACGCGCTCGGCGCCGGCGAGAAGGGCCGCTACCTGCTGGCGGCGACGTTCGGCAACGTCCACGGCGTGTACAAGCCGGGCAACGTGAAGCTGCGCCCGGACGTGCTGAAGGGCGGCCAGGAGGCGGCGTCGAAGAAGCTCGGCCTGGACGCGGGCTCGAAGCCGTTCGAGCTGGTCTTCCACGGCGGCTCGGGCTCGCTCCCGGAGGAAATCCGCGAGGCGGTGTCGTACGGCGTGGTGAAGATGAACGTCGACACGGACACGCAGTACGCGTTCACGCGCCCGATCGTGGACCACTTCTTCAAGAACTACGACGGCGTCCTGAAGATCGACGGCGAGGTCGGCAACAAGAAGGTCTACGACCCGCGGTCGTACCTGAAGGCCGCGGAGGCCGGGATGGCCCAGCGGGTCGTCGAGGCCTGCCAGGCGCTGGGTTCGGCGGGCACGAAGCTCAAGTAAGACGTCCGAAGGGCGGCACTTTCCTGACGGAAGTGCCGCCCTTCGTCGTGTTCAGACTGTCTCGGGCACCGCTCGCCGGGAGGTCCACCGGCGCGTCACCGGACCAGCCGCCGCCCACAGCACGAACACCCCGCCGAGCACCACCAACGCGGTCCAGTAGGCCGCCGGGGGTGCCGACTCCGTGTGTGCGTCACCCAGGACCCACGGCCGGAACTGCGACTGCACCCAGAACGCCCCGTACCCGAAGGCCGTCACCAGCAGCGCCCCCGCGCCCGCCTGCAACACGCCCGCGCTCATCGCGAACGCCAGGTCCACGGCCAGACCCACGAACAGCAGGTAGAACGGCACCGTCGACACCGGGAAGCCGAGCCCGAGCAGCAGCGGCCACATCACCGACCGGTAAGCGACGTACGCGAGAGCCACCGAAGAAGCCGCCCAGCGGAAGCCCAAGGTCTTCCGGGCCAGCACCAGGATCAACGCCATCACGCCGATGCCCCACAGCGGGTACACCCACTCCGGGATCGGCATCGTGAAGTGCAGCACAGCCGTCCGGTCGACCGGGTGCCCGATCTGTCCGGCCGCGAAGTCCAGCAGCGACTTCTCCGCCTCCGGCTCGCCGCGTTCCCAGGCGCGCAGGCCGAGGATGCCGTACTCCTGCTGGCCGTTCGGGAAGAACGTGTTCTCCAGGAAGAACGCCCACAGCGCGAGCAGCACGCCGGTCCGGAACCGGCCCACCGGGGCGGACCGCAGCCAGCCCAGCAGGACGCCCGCCTGCATGATGCCCGTGCCCAGGTAGAGCATCATGTGCGACGGGCTCCACGCGGTCAGGTCGAGGCCGTTGACGCGGTGGTTGATCACGTCCAGCGGGGCCGCCACCAGGAACGTCAGCAGGCCGATCTGCATCAGCCGCAGCGACGTCTTGTCGGCGCCGAGACCCGTGTAGCTGTGGATCGCCACCAGCACCACGATGATCACCGTGCCGACGGTGTTGATCAGGTGCGGCGGCGCCAGGTCGTCGCGCAGCCACATGAAGTGCCACGACATGTCCCACGACGAGCCGACCAGCTTGAACGCGAACGCCGCCAGCCACATCCCGTAGCAGAACCGGAGCACCCAGTCCGGCGTCGGCTGCCCGGGGGCGCCGCGGTGCCAGTGCCGCGTGAAGAACAGCCGCGTCTTGCCGACGGGACTGCGCGGGATCACGTCCACCGGGACGTCGACTGCCTTGGCCATGCCCGACATCATGGCCGGTCATGGTCACGAGTGGGCCAAGACCGTGGCAAACGACGCCAAAATCGGGGTTCACCCGACCTTCTTCCCCACCGCCACCCTCAACGGAGGCGCTTCGCGCCCAGGGTTCACCCCTACGGGTGGCTGACTTGCTCCGGGCGGCCCGAGCTTGGCATGGTGTCGCGCCATGATGCCGAAACGAGTTGTCGCGGCGGTGCTCGTCGCCGCGCTGGTGCTGGCCGGGGGCGGGATTCTCGCGGGCTTGTTCTTCTGATCCGCGGGCATGGGCACAATGACCCCATGACGCACAACCTGCTCGGCCCCGAGCCGACGCTGCTGCCCGAGCACACCGCCGCCCAGGCCGCGCTCGACGCCGGGAGCGACCCGGCCACCGTCGCGGCCGAACACCCCGACTACAGCGAGGCCTGGGCTTCGCTGGCCGAGAAGGCCTTCGACGCGGGCGAGACCGTCGCCGCGTACGCCTACGCCCGCACCGGCTACCACCGGGGTCTCGACCAGCTGCGCCGCGCGGGCTGGAAGGGCTTCGGCCCGGTGCCCTGGGCGCACCGCCCCAACCAGGGGTTCCTCCGCGCCCTCGCCGTCCTGGGCAAGGCCGCGGGAAAGATCGGCGAGACCGAGGAGCACGAGCGCTGCCGGACGTTCCTCGCCGACTCCGACCCCGCCGCCGCGGAAGCCACCGGCCTGAAGTGACGCCACGGGCCCGGGACCGCGCGGTCCCGGGCCCGTCCGGCCTCAGAACCAGCCGCAGTCGACCGGCGCCGGCAGGCCGGCGAAGCGGCCCTCGAGCCAGGCGAACGCCTCCGGGAACGCCCGCACCGCGCCGAGCACGTGCGTCGGGATCAGCGTCGTGCTGAACTGCACCCGCACGCCCTTGCCGCACCACGTCCGGCCCAGGTCGCGGTCCTGCGCGTAGGGCACGATGTCGTCGAGCGCGCTGTGCACGATCAGCACCGGCGCCGTCGGCTTGAGCGACCCGATCTTCTGCTCGGCCACCCTCGACCGGTACGGCTCTTCGCCGAGGTACGCGACGAGCGACCGGCCGTCGTTGGTCAGCGTCGAGGACTGCGTGAACGCGTGCGCGGCGATCGCTTCCACCGTGCACTCGGTCCGGACCTGCTCGAACAGCTGCTTCCCGCGCGCGTTGAGCAACGCCGGGATGTTCAGCTCCGGGTACGCGTAGTTCATGCTCACCAGCGCGAAGCCGAGGAACCCGACCGCGTAGTGGCCGTCGAGGTTCTTGGCGACCTCGGCGAGGTCCGCCGGCACCGCCCCCGCGTACGCGCCCTTGAGCTTCAGCTCGGGCGCGTAACCCGGCTGCAGCTCCGCCGCCGCGGCCGACGCGCCGCCACCCTGCGAATAGCCCGCGATCGCGACCGGGCCGTCGTCCGGCAGGCCCGCCTCCGGCAGCCGCTGGGCCGCGCGGATCGCGTCGAGCACGGCGTGGCCCTCCGACGCGCGGTTGACGTACGTGTGGTCCCCGGGCGTGCCCAGCCCTTCGTAGTCGGTGACGACGACGCCGTACCCCCGCGTCAGCAGCCCCGCGATGAACGGCCCTTCGTACTCGAAGCCCGCGGCAAGCGCTTTCGACGGCGCGCAGTCGTCGCCCTCGCCCTGGGTGCCGACGGCGTAGGAAACGATCGGGCGCGCCCCGGCGCCGTGCCACGCCGACCGCGGGGTCAGCACCGTGCCGGTGACGGCGACCGGCGAGCCGTGCGTGTCGGTGCTGCGGTACATGATCCGCTGCACGCTCGCGTCGGCCTTGATCAGCTGGATCGGATCGATGTAGAACGTCGACGCTTCGTGCCGGATGACGTCGCCGTTGCTGCCGGCGGGAAGGGGGGACGGCGGATCGTAGAAGGACGCGGCGGAGGCCTGCGGCGGGCCCAGCGTCGCCAACGCCAGAACGGAAACCGTGGCGACGGCCGCGGACAGGGCGCGGCGGAGGAAGATACGCATGCTTGCTCCTCGTTGAGCAGGTCGAGTGCGCGGGGAACACCTTTTTAGACAGAGGTGTCGGAAAAAGAATCACGTGAGGTGGACCACCATGTCAAGCCCGGCTCCGCGCGGGCGGCCGCGCAAGCTCCCGGTTTCGGAGCAGCGCGCCCGCGTGCTGCGGGCGACCGCCCGGGTCGTCGCGCAGCACGGGATGCAGGGCGCGACGATCGAGCAGATCGCGCGGGAGGCCGGCGTCTCGCGCCAAGCCGTCTACGAGCAGTTCGGCGACCGGGCGACGCTGTTCGCCGAGGTCGTGGCGGAAACCGAAGAGAGGGCTTTCACCGCCATCGCGGGGCCGTCGGTGGCCGACGAGCAGCCCGGCCTGCGGGCCTGGGCGCGGGCCAACTACGCCAACATGGTCACCTTCGTCGCCGACCACCCCGAGGGCTACGGCGTGCTCCGCGCGGCCGAGCGGGCGGGCGACCCCGCTCTCACCCGGTTGAGGGAGAGGCTGGCCGTCGTCTACGCCGAAGCCAGCCGCAAGCGGTGGGCCGCCCACGGCATCGACTCGGGTCGCGCGGACCGCGCGCTCGTCACGCTCTTCTTCGCCATGACGGAGTCACTGGTCCAGGCCACCTGGGACGGCGAGCCACCGGACCAGGACGCCCTGATCGACCTGCTCACCGAATTCACCGTGGGCGGCGTCGCCCGCCTGCAGACCAAGGCGAGCGACGTCATCGACCGGTTGCGCTGACCCTAGGCGACGGCCATCTCCGGGAGCGCGACGGAACCCACCACGCGGTTGCGTCCACCGTGTTTGGCCGCGTACACGGCCGCGTCGGCGGACGCCATCACCTCCTCGATGGACGAACCGTCCAGCGGGTAGGCGGCGACGCCGATCGACGCCGTCTGCCGTTCGATGTCGACGGCGGCGCCCGCGTTGGTCGTGGTGCTGATGATCAGCTCGCTGACCCGTTGCCGGATCCGCTCCGCCGTGACGATCGCGTCTTCTTTGGACGTCGAAGGCAGCAGCGCGACGAACTCTTCGCCGCCGAACCGGCCGACCAGGTCGTGCGCCCTGGTCTCCTGCTTGACCACGGCGGCGACCGCCTTGAGCACGTCGTCCCCCGCGAGGTGCCCGTAGGTGTCGTTGATCCGCTTGAAGTGGTCGAGGTCGATCATCATGGCGCCGAAGCTGCCGTTCTCCCGTTGTGCGCGCGAGATCTCGCGCTGTGCGCCGTCCTGCCAGGTGGTGGCGTTGAGCAGCTGCGTCTTCTGGTCGGTGGTGGCCAGCTCTTCCAGCCGCTTGATCAGCACGGACCGCTGCAGCACGTACAGCGGCAGGATGACCAGCACCGAAAGCAGCGGCTCGGTGGTCAAGACCATCACGAGCAGGCCGCCGACGCACAGGGTGGCCAGCTCCAGCAGGTTGTCGTCCATGTTGCCGAGGCAGCCCTCGACGGTCGCCTTCTCCGGGGCGGCCAGGTACAGGCCGAGCCCGGTGAGGGCGGTGTTGGTGGTGAAGAACGCGGCGGCGGCCAGTGCGACGGCCACCATCCCGTGCCCGCTGAACACGTCCGCGACGAGACCGGCGGCGAAGCCGGACAGGATCATCGTGGTCGCGTTGGCCGCCACGCGGTGGGCCTCACCCGGTCGGGTACCCGACCAGCTGCGGAACGCGAGGTAGACGTAGAGCACCGTGCCCAGGACGGCCACCAGCTGCGGCGGCACGAGCAGCCCGGCGGGCAGCAGCCAGACGGACGTCATGTTGATGTGCGGGCCGTTGCTCAAGATCCGGCGCTGGCGCTCGATGCGCCTGCTGACCTCGGTCTGGGCCACCGCCAGGGCGGTGAGCAGCGCGAACGTCCCCAGGTTCGCGAGCGTGACCGGAATCGAAAGCGTGGCGGCCGTGGTCCAGGCAAGCATGACGGCGATCGCGGTGAGTGTGACGGCGACCCAGGCTTTTGGCCGGGTCCACAGTGCCCACTTGGCAACACCACGAACCGAGGCTTGTCCAGACCGTTCCCCCGATGTGACCATTTTTCCCCCAGCCCCTTGCGCAGGTGATCAGTGACAATCTACTCACGGACAGTTTCAGACCGTTTGCGTGCTGTCCACAAGGGCTTTCGGTGTGTACTTTTTGGTTGACACCGGAACGAGAGGTGGCCAGCGATGCGCGGCAAAGATCAGTGACCGCACAGCGCACCGCAAGGTCGCGCAGGTCAAGCCCACGCGCGGGGCATGTCAAGCATGTTCGGCGCGTGCGGCTTCTTTGTCGATCCATCTTCCGGGCTCGCCCGACAGGGCTCGCGTCCACAGTGCCGCCAGCGGCAGCGTGAGGACGAGCCCCGCGACGCCGAAGATGCCGACGGTCCCGTGCGGGGTCAGCTGATCCGCGAGCACCCCGCCGACGAGCGGGCTGATGCCCATCATCGTGGTCAGTCCCGTGTTGGACAGGCCCATCACCTGCGCCCGCTGCTCGTCGGACACGGCCAGGGTCAGTGACGCGGTCGCCTGGAGCAGGCAGACCGTGCCCAGGCCGCCGGAGACGATGAACAGGACGATCGACGAGACCGGTCCGGGGTTCAGGAAGCACAGCACCAGCGGCACGGCGCACAGCGCCGACAGCGGGCCGATCAGCTTCGGCCGCACCCGCGCGGGTACCCAGCGCGTGTAGGCGAAGGTCGCGATGACGCTGCCGATCGGGTCGGCCGCGAGCAGCAGGCCGATCGCTTCGGGGCCGCCGCCCGCCGCCGAGACGTACGGCGCGGCGATGCCCTCGTAGACCGGCAGGAGCCCCATCAGCCAGGTGAACAGCACCAGCGTCCGCAACGGCGAGCTCGCGAACGCCGTCCGGCCACCGCCGCCGAGCGTCGCGAAGAAGGACTTGCGCTGCTCGCCGGTCGCCGCGGCCGGCCGGGCACGGACGCCGAAGCGCACGAAGAAAGCCGACAGCACGAACGTGGCGGCGTCGACGATCAAGGCGACGTGCGGGTCGAGGGCGATCAGCAGCGCGCCGCCGCCGGCGAAGCCGAGCAGCTGGGCGCTCTGCACGGTCATGCTCCGGATGCCCATCCCGACGACGAACCGGTCGCCTTCGAGCACCTGCGGCAGCAGCGCGAGCTGAGACGCCTTGAACGGCGGGTTGACCAGGGAGACGCCGCCGACCAGCACACACATCAGCCAGAACGGCATGCCGGGCACGGCCACCAGCAGGATCAGGCCGGCGCGCAGCAGGTCGACGAGCACCATCACGCTGCGGCGGGGGAAGCGGTCGGCGAAGCCGGTGAGGAAGATGCCGCCCAGCAGCGACGGGGCGTAGGTCAGCGCGTAGGTCAGGCCGGTGAGCGTCGCGGAATTCGTCCCGGTGAACACGAGGATGGACAGCGCGACCCTGGCCAGCTGGTCGCCGGCGATCGAGAGCAGTTCCCCGAACCACAGCGCCCGGAACTCGGCGATCCCGAACACCTCGCGGAACGTGACGCGATCCGGCGGTGCTGCCATGCGTTTTCTCCCGACCTCTGCTACAAACCGCGTCCGCCCCACGACCTCCGGTGACGAGACGACCAGGCGGTCATGAGGCAGTCACGGTACGTGAGTCACCCCAGTCAGTGTCCCGTGACTGTTGGTAAATCTCTAGGTTCTTTCGCTGGTATCCAAGGCGTCACGGAGCTTTCCCGAACGGGTCAGACGATAGCCCGCAGTGTCTGACCGGTGGCCCAGGAGTCACCAATGGATCATTCCGTACCGTTTGGTCGGTCGCCAGGGGCAAAAGTAGCCACCTCGCGTCGGCGAGGTGGCTACCGGGGAAACGGGAGGTCAGCCGCCGCCCCGTGCGCGTTCGATGACCTCGATGGACGCGCGGACCTGCTCGAAGCTGGGCGCCGCCGCCCGGTTGACCACGACGGTCAGGGACCGGCGCGGGATGACCACGAACTCGACGTCGACCCCCGCCGCCTCCGCGGCGGCTTCGACGACGTCCCGCCAGTGCTCGGGGTCGATCCCGTCCGGATCGGCCCATTCGTGGGCGAAGATCGCCCAGTTCCCCCGGAGGAGGGTGCCGACCACGTCCTGCGCGGTGTGGACGCGGTGCGGCGAACCGATCTCATCGGTCAACTATTCGCAGGTGGGGGTGGGTGATCGAGGCCCGGGCGCCTGGGTGGACGAAGGACAAGTTCGCTCCTTTCACCGGTGTGCCGGGGGCATTCGGAACCGCGGGCCGGAGCGGATTGGTCCGGCCTGTCGATTCCGCCCTGTGGGAAGGGCTTCCCGCGCCGGAACCCCGGCGTAGCTTCGGGTTCGTGGCCGACCTCCCGCCGTTCACCCTGGCTGTCGTGGGCGCCGGACCCCGCGGGGTCGGCGTCCTCGAACGG
The DNA here is from genome assembly GCF_042881395.1 of Amycolatopsis sp. NPDC058278. Lineage (NCBI taxonomy): Bacteria > Bacillati > Actinomycetota > Actinomycetes > Pseudonocardiales > Pseudonocardiaceae > Amycolatopsis > Amycolatopsis sp. NPDC058278. The sequence goes on from NZ_JBHVXZ010000001.1 coordinate 130,916, forward strand.
CTCGGCGCGAACGCCGCGGAACTGCTCGGCGGCCGCCGGCTCGAGGTGCACCTGATCGATCCGTTCCCGCCGGGGCCCGGCCGGGTCTGGCGCTACGACCAGTCACCACTGCTGCGGATGAACTCCATGCCCGAGGACGTCACGATGTTCACCGACGAGTCGGTGAAGATGGCGGGCCCGGTGCGGCCGGGGCCGTCGCTGCTGGAGTGGGCGCGGAAGGTGCGTGACGGCGGCCTCGACGCCGACGTGCCGCCCGACGTCGTCGCCGAGCTGACGGCGCTCGACCCCTTCCACTTCCCCAGCCGGCGCCTGCAGAGCGCCTACCTGACCTGGTTCTACCGGAAGGTTGTCGAGGACCTGCCCGAAGACGTCGACGTCTTCGAGCACGCGGCCCGCGCGACCGGGGTCGACGGCCGCACCGTCAGCCTGTCCGACGGATCGGCGATCGTGGCGGACGCCGTCGTCTTCACCGTCGGCCACCTCGACGCGGAACCGGACGAGCGGGAGCGCGAACTGGCGGCGTTCGCCGCGCGGCACGAGCTGTCCTACTACCCGGCCGGCTACACCGCCGACGTCGATTACGCGGGCGTCGAACCCGGCGAAACCGTGCTGGTGCGTGGGTTCGGACTGGCGTTCGTCGACCTGATGCTGCTGCTGACCGAGGGCCGCGGCGGCCGGTTCGAGGACCTCCCGTGCGGCGGCCTCCGCTACCACCCGAGCGGCGCCGAGCCGGTGCTGCACGTCGGCTCGCGGCGCGGGGTGCCCTACCACGCGAAGATCGGCTACCGGTTGCGCGGCAAACCGTTGCGGCTGCCCAGGTTCTTCGACGCCTACGCCATGGACGGGCTGGCCGGGGCCGCCCTCGACTTCCGCGCGGACGTCTGGCCGCTGGTCGCGAAGGAACTGGCCTGGGGCTACTACAGCGAGCTGTTCACCGGGCACCCCGTCCGCGTCCGCATGGACTTCGCCGTGTTCGCCGACGCCTTCGCCGACCTGGCCTGGGATTCGCCCGCCATGCGGGACCTCATCGTGCGGGCGGTGCCCGCCGAGGCCGACCGCCTCGACCTCGACCGGCTGGACCGGCCGATGGCGGACCGGACCTTCGGCACGGCGGAGGAGTTCGGCAAGGAGCTCCGCAAGTACGTCGAGGCCGATTTGGCGCGCCGGGCGGACCAGGAGTTCAGCGCGGACCTGGGTGCCTTCATGGCGCTGCTGTCGGTGTACGGCCAGCTGCCGATCCTGGTCCAAAAAGGACGACTGGGTGCCGCGTCCCAGGTGTCCGATATGGACGGCTGGTTCCACGGGTTCTTCTCCTACTACGCCAGCGGTCCGCCGCCGCGCCGGCTGGAGGAGCTGCTCGCGCTGCACGAAGCGGGAATCGTTTCCTTCGCGGGCGCGGAAATGCGGGTCACGGCCGAGCGCGGCGTCTTCGTGGCCTCGTCGGCGAGCCACCCGGAGACGGTCGAGGCCCGCACGCTGATCGAGGCGCGGCTGCCGGGCCCGAGCGTGACCCGGGCGGCCGACGGCCTGCTCCGGCAGCTGCGCGACGCGGGCGAACTGGCGGAGGAGACGGTGGCGGACCCGGTGACGGGCGCTTCGCTGCCGTCGGGCCGCATCCACACGCGGGTGTCGGACTCCCGCCTGCTCGACGGCACCGGCCGCCCCCACCCGCACCGGTTCGCGGTGGGCCCCCACACGAGCGCCCGCTCGGCGGCGGCGTTCACGCGGCCGCGGACGAACGCGTTGTCCTTCCGCCAGAACGACGCGGTGGCGCGGGAGATCCTGGCGCTGGTCAGCCGGCCCAGCTGACCAGTTCGCCGAGAACTGCCTCGGGTGCGGGCATCCCGGCGATCTCGGCCGCGATCCCCCGCGCGACCTCGCGCGCCGTCGAGCCGTCCAGGAGTTCCCGGGCGGCGGCTTCGATGGCGGGCATCCTGATCTCGTCGCCCACCAGGGCCTTCGCCGCGCCGAGTGCCGACAGCGTCTCCGCGTTGGCGAACTGGTCGGCGCCCTGGGGCAGGATCAGCTGCGGCAGGCCGGCGGCGAGCGTGCCGAGCACCGTTCCCGTGCCGCCGTGGTGGACCACCAGGCCCGCGTGCGCCAGCACCTGGGCTTGGGGCACGAACCCGGCGACGCGCACGTTTCCCGGCACCGGGCCCAGCGCCGCGGGGTCGCCGGGGCCGGCCGCCACCAGCACGTCCACCGGCAGCTTCGACAGGGCGGCGATCGCGCCGCGCAGCACCTGCGTCGCGCCGTAGGCCACCGTGCCCAGGGTCAGGTACACGAAGCCGTCTTCCGGGAGCGGTGGCAGCGGGACGTCCGCGTCGTACGGCGTCGGGCGCATCCGGAACACCTTCGGCACGGCGGCCGAGCCGGGGTCGCGGACGCTGTCGGGCCAGACGTCGATGCAGGCGTCGCCGAGCATGGCGTCCGCGGGCCGGGTGTCCCAGAGCGGGGCCAGCCGTTCGGCCGCGACCGCGAGCACCTCCGGTGGCATCGACCGGCCGATCACCAGCGAGACGGCCGGGAGGCCCGCCCGCTGCGCCAGCGCCCCGGTACCGACGTCGCTCTGCTCGTAGACCACGAGGTCCGGCCGCAGCCCGGGCAGCAGCGGCTCCAGATCGGCCATCGTCGCCCGCGGCAGCAGCTCGGCGAACATCGTGATGCCGATGTCGAAGAAACCGGCGTCCGCGGCGTGCCGCTGCCGGGCTTCGGCTTCGGCGTCGCCGATCGAGGTGCCGACGCGGTGGGCCTCGAAGCCGAGGTCACGCACCTTGGGCACGAACGCCTCGCCGGTGCCGAAGACGACTTCGTGCCCGGCCGCGCGCGCCGCGTTCGCCAGCGGGAGCAGGGGAAAGAGGTGGCCGTATGCCGGGCGGCACGTGAAGAGGATCCGCACCGCCCGAGCGTACCGGCGTCAGCAGCGGTTGAGCATGTCCGTCAGGGCGGTCTTCTCGGCGGAGTTGATCGTCAGCTTGAACTTGTGCTTCACCGCGACCCACATCTTCGCGTAGGTGCACCAGTAGCCGACCAGCGGCGGCTTCCACTGGTCGGGCGACTTGTCGCCCTTCTCCTGGTTGACGTTGTCGGTCACGGCGATCAGCTGCGGGTCGGTGAGGTCGTTCGCGTACGCCTGGCGCTGCGCGGTCGTCCACGACGACGCGCCGGTGCGCCACGCGTCGGCCAGCGGCACGACGTGGTCGATGTCCACATCGGACGCCGCGGTCCAGGTCGCGCCGTCGTACGGGCTGAACCACTTGCCGGAGGTCGCGGCGCAGCTGGAGTCGGTCACCACGTTCGTGCCGTCGCGCTTCAGCACCACTTCGCGGGTGTTGCAGCCGCTGCCCTGGTCGATCCAGTGCGGGAACTTGTCCCGGCTGTAGCCGGTCTGCGAGCCGTCGGCCTTGACGGTCAGCGCAGCGAGCTCGGACTTCGCCGTGGTGGCGGACGGGATGCCCGGCGGGGTCGCGTCCGCGACGCCGGCCAGCGTGCCGGACAGCACCGCGGTGACGGCCAGCACAGTGAGCGAATGACGAACAGCACGCCTGGTTGGCATTTTGCTGCCTCCGTGTCAGAAGTGGGGACAGCTAACCCTGAAGCACGGGAGTGGCGCGTACAACACGTATAGGTGACATGTTGCTGCCCGTCAATGAACACCGCGTGACTCGCGGCGCAAGGTGCGGTGTCGCTCAGACGGCTCCCCGGACCAGCCGCAGGTCCTCGGTGTGCCGGTACCAAGTCCACTTGTTCACCGCGCGCTCGTGGACGACGTCGTCGAGCACCGGCCGGGTGGGGATGCAGCCGATCTGGAACGCCCGCGAGTACAGCGTCGTCGGCCGCTTGAAGATGGTGCCCTTCACCACGCGGACGGCCAGGCCAGGGCCGCCCGGGTCCGGGGTCACCTCGATCGACGCGGCCGGCCCGCGCAGCGCCACCTGCTCGTCGGCGTAGGCCACGCCGCGGACCAGCCGCAGCTGCCCCCGCCCGACGAGCACGCCGCCGACGTCGTCCCGGATCAGCGGCACCGGGTCGACCTCACCGCGCAACGCGAGCGCGAGCGCCTGCAGCGGCGTCTTCGGCAGCCCCCAGAGCGCGCCGACGACCGAGTCCGGCGCCGACGGCACGAACCCGACCGACACGCCGGAGATCGCGTCCTTCCGGAGCAGGCGCAGCACGACGGCGGCGAGGTCCGCGTCCGTGCCCGAGACGACCAGGTGATCGTGTTCGCCCAGCAAGGGGTCGATTTCCGCCTTGCCGGGACGGCTCGGCACGCGGATCGACTCGACGTCGTCGACCTCTTCGAAGCCGGCCGCTTCGTCGCCACAAGCCACCACTATTCCGCGCACCCGCGGGTCCTCCGTTACGCTCATGCACCGGCATTTAGCAGCGCCACCGGTGTCCGTCCGGGACACTAAACCCCACGTCCTCGAACACCAGGAGTGTCACATGCCGGCCATCGTGCTCATCGGTGCCCAATGGGGAGACGAAGGCAAGGGCAAGGCCACCGACCTGATGGGTGACCGCGTCCAGTGGGTCGTCCGCTACCAGGGTGGCAACAACGCCGGTCACACGGTCGTCCTGCCGAACGGCGAGAACTTCGCCCTGCACCTCATCCCGTCCGGCATCCTGACCCCGGGCGTGACCAACGTCATCGGCAACGGCGTGGTGGTGGACCCGGGTGTGCTGCTCGACGAGCTCTCCGGCCTCGAAGCGCGGGACGTGGACACGTCCAAGCTGCTGATTTCGGCCGACGCGCACCTGATCATGCCGTACCACGTGGCCATCGACAAAGTCACCGAGCGGTACCTCGGCAGCCGCAAGATCGGCACCACCGGCCGCGGCATCGGGCCGTGCTACCAGGACAAGATCGCCCGCGTCGGCGTCCGCGTGCAGGACCTGCTCGACGAGAAGATCTTCCGGCAGAAGGTCGAAGCCGCCCTGGAGTTCAAGAACCAGGTGCTGGTGAAGGTCTACAACCGCAAGGCCCTCGACGCCGACCAGGTCGCCGACGAGGTGCTGGCGGCGGGCGAGAAGTTCGCGCACCGCATCGCCGACACGCGGCTGCAGCTCAACCAGGCCCTGGAGCGCGGCGAAACCGTGCTGCTGGAGGGCTCACAGGGCACGCTGCTCGACGTCGACCACGGCACCTACCCGTTCGTGACGTCCTCGAACCCGACGTCCGGTGGCGCGAGCGCGGGCTCGGGCATCGGGCCGGGCCGGATCGGCACGGTGCTCGGCATCCTCAAGGCCTACACCACGCGCGTCGGCTCCGGCCCGTTCCCGACGGAGCTGCACGACGAGTCCGGCGAGTACCTGCGCAAGCAGGGTGGCGAGTTCGGCGTGACGACCGGCCGCTCGCGGCGCACCGGCTGGTTCGATGCGGTGATCGCGCGGTACGCGGTGCGCGTCAACGGCATCACCGACTACTTCCTCACGAAGCTGGACGTGCTGTCCGGCCTGGAGAAGGTGCCGGTGTGCGTCGGCTACGAAGTCGACGGCTTCCGCACGCAGGACATGCCGATGACGCAGACCGACGTGCACCACGCGATCCCGATCTACGAAGAGCACCCGGGCTGGTTCGAGGACATCTCGGCGTGCCGCACGTTCGAGGAGCTCCCGGCGAACGCCCGCGCGTACGTCGAGCGCCTGGAAGAGCTGTCGGGCGCGCGGATTTCCGCGATCGGGGTGGGTCCGGGCCGCGAGCAGACGATCGTGCGGCACGAATTCGTCTGAGGTTCGTTCAGGTCAGCTTGGTGCTGACCGGCGTCTCGTTCCGGAACAGGTCGAGCACCGGGCAGTGCTCGTCGACCTCGCGCTTGAGGTCTTCGTAGCGCTCCCGGCTCGCCGGCCCTTCGAGTTCGACGGACACGCGGACGTCCCCGAAGCCGGGGCGCGTGTTGAAGGAGAAGCCGAAGAAGCCGTGCAGGTCGAGGTCTCCGTCGACGGTGACCTTGATGGAGTCGAGCGGGATCCCGCGCTTCGCCGCCCAGAACTGGTACGTGATGACCTGGCAGGAGCCGAGGGCGGCCAGTGCGTACTCGACGGGGTTGGCGGCCTGGTCGGTGCCGCCGAGCGCGGGTGGTTCGTCGACGGTGAAGCCGTGGTTCCGGACGTTGACTTCGACCTCGGTCTTGGTGCCGGGCTTGAGAACGTGGTCGACGCTGAAGGAGACGGCGGCGTTGTGCGGATCGGCGTCGACGGCCTTGCGGGTGCCTTCGATGACTTCGGTCAGCGACATGGGCTCTCCTGAAGATCGTGAGGGATGCCCCACAGGGTGGGCGATTTCCCGGCGGCCCGCTCGGGTTCTCAATTCCTGGGAAGCCGGAAAACCGCTGGCTAACTTGGGCTCATGACCATCGGAGTCGCGCTGCCGGCCGGGGACACGGACTCGGCACCGAACCTCGTCGAAGAGCTCATCGCGCAGACCCGGCAGGCCGCCGAGGCCGGGCTGAAGTCCGTCTGGTTCTCGCAGCTGCCACTGAGCCAGGACGCCATCGCGATCGCCGTGCTCGCCGGGCGGGAAGTGCCCGGGATCGAGGTCGGCACCTCCGTCGTGCCCACCTACCCGCGCCACCCGCTGCTGGTCGCGAGCGCCGCGCGAACCGCACAGGCCGCCACCGGGGGCAGGTTCACCCTCGGGATCGGGCTCGGCTCGAAGGGCTTCCTGGGACCGGTCTACGGCGTGGAGTACCCGCCGCCGATCCGGCACCTGCGTGAGTACCTGACCGTCCTCCGGCAGGCCTTCGCCGGGGAAGCCGTCGACTTCGACGGCGAGACCGTCCGCGCCCACTCGCCCGGGCCGTCCACAGTGGCCGGTGGTGGCGACGTGCCGATCGTCGTCGCCGCGATGGGACCGCAGGCGCTGGCCGTCACCGGCGAGCTCGCCGACGGCACCCTCCCGTACCTCGCCGGGCCGAGAGCGCTTTCCGAGCGGATCGTCCCGGCCCTCCCCGAAGGCAAGCGGATCATCGCCGCCGTCCCGGCCGTCGTCACCGACGAACCCGACGCCGTCCGCGCGCTGGCCGTCGAGCAGATGGCTTTCTACAGCCGGATTCCGTCGTCCCGGAAGATCCTCGACGCGGAAGGCGTGGACCATCCCGCCGACCTCGCGCTCATCGGTGACGAAAAGACCGTCGCGCGCGGGATCCGGCGCTACTACGACGCCGGCGCCACCGACGTCGTCCTGACCCAGACCGGAATCCGCTCGGCCGAGGAGCGCCTGCGGACCTGGGCGGCGCTCAGCCCATCCGGTTCGTGAGGGTCGCCGAGACCGACAGCTCCTCCAGATCCAGCTCGCGCAGCACCTTCCGCAGCACTTCGTCGTCGAGGCGGCCTGCGCGGTTCTCCTCGATCATCGCCTTGCGCTGGGTGATCAGCAGTTCGCGCCGGGCCTTCGCGAACTGCGCCTGCGGGCTGCCGGATTGTTCCTCGCCGGACAGCGTGATCGCCGCCTTGGCGAACCGGTAGCGCATGTCGATCAGCCGCTCCAGCCGCTCTTTCAGCCGGGTGACGCGCTCCGGGGGCAGGTCCAGGGCGGCCAGCCGCTCGTGGCTGATCTCGCGCAGGCGGTCGTGCGCGGCCTTCTTGGCGACTTCGCGCGCGGCCAGCTCTTCGGCTTCGTCGCGGGTGGCTTCGGACGGGTCCTCGACCTTCAGCGCCCGGATCAGCGGCGGCAGCGTCAGCCCCTGGAGCAGCACCGTGCCGATGGCCACGGTGAACGCGAACAGCTGGATTTCCGCGCGTCCCGGGGTTTCCGCCGGGACGCCGGCCGCCGCGGCGAGCGTGACCACGCCGCGCATGCCCGTCCACGAGACCACCGCCAGCACCCGCCACGACGGTGCCGTTCGGCCGCGGCCGAACAGCCGCATCGCCCGGGGCAGGTACGCGGAGACGAACACCGCGGGAACCCGGACCAGCATGGTCACCGCCAGCACGGCCACCGCGACCAGCGCGAGCGTGCCGTCGTCGCGGGCCGCGTGGTGGGCGCCGTCCAGGACGACCGGCAGCTGCAGCCCCATCAGCGCGAACACCAGCGCTTCCAGCAGGACGTCGATCGATGCCCACACCGATCTGTCCTGCATCCGGGTCGCCGGGGACGCGTACAGCGAGCGGTGGCCGAGGTAGAGGCCGGCCGCGACGACGGCGAGCACGCCGGACCCGCTGAAGTCGTCGCCGAAGGGGTGCAGGTGCTCGGTCGGTGACGTACGCGCCGAACGGCACGATGATCCCGAACGCCGACTCCATCAGCGGGTCGTCGAGCAGCCGCCGGATCAGCACGACGGCGCCGCCGATCACCAGGCCGACCGCGATGCCCAGCACGGTCGCCACCCCGAACACCGCGAACCCGTGCCCGGCCGAACCCGCCACGCCCGCGACCGCGGCGAGCGCGACCTTGTACAGCGTCAGCGCGGCGGCGTCGTTCACCAGGCTTTCGCCGGTCAGCACGGCCATCATCCGCCGGGGCAGGCCGAGCTTGCGCCCGATCGCCACCGCCGTCACCGCGTCCGGCGGCGCCACGACCGCGCCGAGGACCAGCGCCGAGGCGAACGGCACGTCCGGCAGCAGGAGGTGCACGACGACGGCGACGACCACCGCGGTCACGGCCACCAGCACCACGCCGAGCGTGATGATCGGCCGCAGGGTCGTCTTGAAGTGCGTCAGCGAGCTCTCGAGCGACGTCGAGTAGAGCAGCGGCGGCAGCACGACGGTGAGGATCAGCTCCGGCTCGAGCGCCAGCCGCGGCACGCCGGGGATCAGCGCGACGCCGAGCGCGACGACCACCACCAGCAGCGGCGCGGACAGGTTGTAGCGCCGCGCGACCGCGGTCACCGCCAGCGAGCCGGCGAGCACGCCCATCAGCGTCAGAAGTTCCACTCGCCCGATCTTTCCGCAGGTCCCGGGGTCGTGCCGGACTTCCGTTCAGCGGAAAGGCGCTGGATTGTGTCGGACCCCACATGCATACTTGTTCGCAATACGCACACCTGTGCGGAAGACGTGCACCGACGCACCTCCGGAGGTTCCCATGTCCCCTGGCGCTCGCGGCTGGGTCGTGCCCCTGGCCTGGACCGCCGTCCTGCTCGACGGGTTCGACCTGGTCGTCCTCGGCACGGTGCTGCCCGTGCTGCTCCGCGGCCACGTCTGGGGCCTGACCCCCGCCACGGCGTCGGTCGTGTCGACCGTGGGGCTCGCCGGGATGATGCTGGGCGGGCTGGCGATCGGCACGGTCACCGACGTCATCGGCCGCCGGAAGGCCCTGATCATCTCCGTGACGTTGTTCTCCGTCTGCACGCTGCTGTGCGCGTTCGCGCCGTCGACGTTCGTCTTCGGGCTGCTGCGGTTCGTCGCCGGGCTCGGCCTCGGCGGCTGCCTGCCGACGGCGATCACGCTGGTCACGGAGTACGCGCGCCACGGCAAGGCCGGCAGCGCGACGACCACGGTGATGACCGGCTACCACGTCGGCGCGGTGCTGACGGCGCTGCTGGGCATCGTGCTGATCACGCCGCTGGGCTGGCGCGCGATGTTCGTCGCCGGCGCGCTGCCCGCGCTGGTCCTGGTTCCGCTGATGCTGAAGTTCCTGCCGGAGTCCGAGACGTTCCAGCGGGTCCGGACGACCGAGCGGTCGGCCGGGCACGCCGTCGCCGGCCTGTTCCGCGGCGGCCTGCTGCGCGCGACGATCGCCTTCTGGGTCACCTCGTTCATGGGCCTGCTGCTGGTCTACGGCCTGAACACGTGGCTGCCGGAGATCATGCGCCAGGCCGGGTACCCGCTGGGCGCCGCGCTGAGCCTGCTGCTGACGCTGAACGTCGGCGGCATCGTGGGCCTGCTCGTCGCGGGCCGGGTCGCCGACCGCGTCGGCATCCGCCCGTCGGCCATCGTCTGGTTCTGCGCGGGTGCGGTGTTCCTCGCCCTGCTGAGCGTGAAACTGCCCGCGGTCGGGCTCTACGCGGCGGTGTTCCTGACCGGCTGCTTCGTGTTCAGCGCCCAGGTGCTGGTGTACGCCTACATCGGCCGGATCTACCCGGACGCGATCCGCGCGACCGGCCTCGGCTGGTCGGCGGGCATCGGCCGGATCGGCGCGATCTCGGGCCCGCTGCTCGGCGGCGCCCTGCTGACGGCCGGGATCGCCTACCCGTGGGGCTTCTACGCGTTCGCGGCCGTGGGCGCCCTGGGCGCGGCGGCCGTGGCGGTGGTCCGCCCCGGCCACCGCTCCCCGGCGCCGGAGGTCGCCATCGGCGCGCCCGCCGAGTGAACCGCGCACAAGGTTCGTTCAAGGTCGGGCTGCGACGGTGGAGCACGGCCGGCAGACCGGTCCACCGGGGGTGGTGAGGGAGTCTTTCGCGCGGGGAGGGCGCGGAAGACTCCCTCATCCTCATCCAGGCCGGAGGTCAGCCCAGTTCCTTCAGTTCCTGTTCCACCGCGGCCAGTTCCTCCTCGGAACCCTGCACCTTCGGCCCCGTGAACCACTTCCGGGCCGAAACCACCCACCACAGGGCGGCCCCGCCCAGTACCACGAGGAAGGCGATCGGCGTGTAGTTGAAGGAATCGACCGTCACCGGCGACGCCGGCGGAAGCATGAACAGCACGAAGATGAACGCGACCCAGACGGACGCGATGATGCCGATCGGCTTCCCCCACTTGCCGAGGTGCCACGGGCCCGGTTCGAACGAGTCGCCCCGCCGGACCCGGAGGAACACCGGAATCACGTAGGCGACGTAGAGACCCACGACCGCGATCGAGGTGACCGCGTAGTACGCCGTCGCGCTCCACAAGTACGGCAGGGCGAGGACCAAGGCGCCGATGGCGGCGAGCCAGACGGCGTTGGTCGGGGTCTGGGTGCGTTTGTTGATCCGGTGCCAGAAGCTCGAGCCCGGGATCGCGCCGTCACGGGCGAAGGCGTAGATCATCCGCGAGTTCGCCGTCACGGACGACATCCCGCAGAACAGCTGCGCGCCGATGCAGATGAGCAGGAGGAACTTGCCGGTGGTGACCCCGGTGGCGTCGATGAAGATCTGGGCGGGCGGCACCCCGGTCCCGGAGCCGACCGCGCCGTCGTAGTCCTGGATCGCGAAGGTCAGGCCGATCAGCAGGATCCAGCCGGCGACCAGGGAGACGAGGATCGAGGTGACGATGCCGCGCGGCCCGGCCTTGGCGGCGTTCTTCGTCTCTTCCGTCATGTGCGCCGAAGCGTCGTACCCCGTCAACGTGTACTGCGCGAGCAGGAGGCCCAACGCGAACACGTAGATCGGCGAAGTCCAGCCGGTCTTGTTGACGAACTCCCCGAAGACGAAGGAGGCGTCCTGGTGTTTGGCGGGCACGAAGGTCAGCACGCCCACGATGACCAGCACCCCGATGAGGTGCCACCACACGCTGACGTTGTTGAGGATCGCGACCAGCCGGACGCCGAAGGTGTTCAGCAGGCCGTGCACCACGAGGATGATCGCCAGGAGCAGGATCGTGTGTCCCGGCGTGGCGGTGAAGCCCCATTGCAGGTCCAGGAACGCGTTGAGGAACAGCGCGGCGCCGAAGTCGATGCCCGCCGTGACGGCGATCTGCCCGACCAGGTTGAACCAGCCGGTGAACCACGACCAGGCCGCGCCGTTGCGCGGGGCCAGTTTCGCCGCCCAGTAGTACAGCCCACCCGCGGTCGGGTAGCTGGAGCACACCTCCGCCATGCCGAGGCCGACGAGGATCACGAAGAAGCCGACCAGGACCCAGCCCCAGATCATCGCGGCCGGCCCGCCGGTCTTCATGCCGGTGCCGTAGAGCGTGAGGCAGCCGGAGAGGATCGAAATGATCGTGAAGGAGACGGCGAAGTTCGAGAACGCCGACATCGTCCGTTTGAGCTCTTGGGCGTATCCCAGCTGGTGCAGCCGGGCGGCATCGTCGTCGGGAGTGGTCTGCTGGTCGGAAACATCCATCGGGCACCTCTTGAAAGGTATGCGGCCAGACCATTGAATTCGCCGAAGGTAGCCTTGGTCCCGAAGGGTGTCAAGCCTTCGTGAAGAACTCGTCCAGCCACCCCAGGAGGGGCCCGCCACCTCGGTGGTTGTTCGAGATCAAGGTCGCGGTGAGCCCGGACCCCGGCTCGTGCGTGCTCCAGAACGTGACGCCGTGGTCGCCGCCGTTCAGGTGCACCACACCCGGCCGCGGCAGCCAGAAGCCGAGCCCGTAGCCGTCCGCGTGCGGGCGCAGCATCCGGTCCACCCACTCGCGCGGCACGATCCGGCCGTCGAGGAAGGCGGGCCAGAACTTCCGGAAGTCCGGCGCGGTGCTGTAGATCCCGCCGTCGGCGAAGCCCACGACGGGAAGGCTGAACACGTTGGTGCGGCCGTCTTCGAGGTAGCCGGTGGCCGTCCGCGCGGGCAGCGCGTCCGAGCGGAGGAACGCCGTGTCCGTCATGCCCGCGGGCTCGGTCACCCGGGTCCGGACGAGGTCGGCGAAAGGTATGCCCGCGATCCGTTCGGCGATCAGGCCGAGGACCGCGAACGCGCCGTTGTGGTAGCGGAACTCCGTGCCGGGCACGGAAACCTGGGGATACCCGTCGAGTGCGGCGAGGTGGTCGGCCGACGTGACGAGCCACGGCGGGATCTCGGGCGGGTTGTCGTCGTCGCAGTAGTCGCCGATGCCCGACGTGTGCGTCAGCAGGTGTTCGACCGTCACGCGGTCGTCGATCAGCGGCAGGTCGTCGCCGAGGACTTCGCGCGCGGTCGTCGAAAGCGCCAGCCGTCCCTCGGCCACCAGCCCGACGACGACGAGCGCGGTGAGCCCCTTGACGCCGCTGGCGATCGCGAACCGGGTGTCGACGGTGTTCTCGACGCCGTAACCGAGGTGCGCGTACCCGAACGCCCGCTCGACGAGCGTCTCCTCGCCGCGGGTCACCAGCACGACGCCGGAGAAGCCGTGTTCTTCCGCCAACGCCGCGAGGGGCACCTTCATGGGCTCAGCGTCCCCGAAGGTGCCCTTCGCGGCAAAGGGGTTACCGGCCCAGGAACGCGTGCAGCGACTCCAGTGCGGTGTCCGGCTGGTCGGCGAAGAAGCCGTCGACGCCGGCCTTGAAGAACGCCGCCTCCTCGGTGAAGACGTCACCGTAGGCGTCCGGCTCGGCCGACGAGCGCAGGTTCGCGGGCAGGAACGGGTTCTCGTTCCGGAACGTGTACGGCTGCACCTTCAGGCCCGCCCGGTGCGCGTCCGCGACGAGCGCGGTGGGCGTGCCCAGGTTGTCGTTCTTGTCCCGCGGGATGATCTGCGCCTTGTCCGGCCCGAGGTACTTCGCGTACTTCGCGACGTCGCGCAGGCCCTGCGGTGTCACGAGGTCCGCGTACGTCCGCTTGTCGCCGTTCGCGACGAAGTCCGCCGGGGCGCCGGTCGCCGAGGTCAGCTGCAGCAGCGGCGTCCGGAGCTGCTTGTGCAGCGCGATCAGGTTCGACACCTCGAACGACTGGATGATCGCCGGCGCGTCCGGCCGGTCGAGGCCGTTGCGCTTGAGGATCGCGACCAGCTTCGGCTCGGTCGGGTTGCCGATGGACTGGAAGAACGTCGAGTGCTTGACCTCGGGGTAGGTGCCCAGCGTCCGGTGCAGCTCGCGCCCGAGGCGCTGGGTCAGGTCGAGGACCTCCTGGTAGGAGGCGATCCGGTAGCGGCCGTTGTACAGCGTGTTGTGCGGCCGGTTCTGCGGGATCCGCTCGACCGCGCGCAGCGTCTTCAGCTCGGCCAGCGTGAAGTCCTGGGTGAACCACCCGGTCGTGGTGACCCCGTCCAGCACGACGGTCTTCTTCCGGTCCGCGAACTCCGGGTGCTGGGCGACGTCCGTGGTGCCGCCGATCTCGGGTTCGTGCCGGGCGACGAGCTGACCGTCCTTGGTGGGCACGAGGTCGACGTCGACCCAGTCGACGCCCATCCGGTAGGCGAGCTCGTAGGAGGCGAGGGTGTGCTCCGGCCGGTACCCGGGCGCGCCGCGGTGTCCGATGATCACGGGGTCATGGTGGCCCCGCCCGTGCGCCGCCGCAGCGGCGGACCCGCTTTCGGCCGCACCGGCCGACCCGGCCGCGACTCCGGTGACACTCAGCAACGCCAGCCCGGCCAGCGCCAGTACACCCACACGGTTGCGTTTCATCTGGTGACCTCATTTCACAGGGTGTGACCTGACTACTCGCGCCACCGTCGATGTCGCAAGCGTCTCGCGGTGGTACTTCGGCGGTCAGCGCGGTAAACGGCGCGTGGACTCCTCTTTCCCGGGGCCCGTCCGGCGCTCGGACCGGGGCCCGGAGGACGGCGCGATGTCCCCCGCGAACCCGGCCGGATACGCTGTGCGGCGTGCGCGTACTGGTAATCGGCTCCGGCGCCCGAGAGCATGCACTCGTCCTCGCGGCGTCCGGTGATCCCGCTGTCACGGCCCTGGCCTGCGCGCCCGGCAACGCCGGGACCGCCGCGGTCGCCGAGCAGCTCGGCGTCGAAGCCGCCGATCCCGAAGCGGTCGCCGGGCTCGCCAAGAGCTGGCAGGCCGACCTCGTCGTCGTCGGGCCCGAGGTGCCGCTCGTCGCCGGCGTGGCCGATGCTGTCCGCAAGGCCGGCATCGCCTGCTTCGGCCCCTCGGCCGCCGCCGCCCGGATCGAAGGGTCGAAGGCCTTCGCCAAGGACGTCATGTCCGCCGCGAACGTGCCGACCGCGCGCTGCGAGGTCGTCGACAACCCGGCCCGCCTCGACGCCGCGCTCGCCCGCTTCGGCCCCACCTGGGTCGTCAAGGACGACGGCCTGGCTGCCGGCAAGGGCGTCGTCGTCACGCCGGACATCGACGTCGCGCGCAAGCACGCCATCATGCTGCTCGACGGCGGCCACCCGGTCCTCCTCGAGTCCTTTTTGGACGGCCCGGAGGCGTCGCTGTTCTGCTTCGTCGACGGCAACACCGTCGTCCCGCTGCTGCCCGCGCAGGACTTCAAGCGGGTCGGCGACGACGACGCCGGCCCCAACACCGGCGGCATGGGTGCCTACGCGCCGCTGCCCTGGGCGCCCGAGAACCTGGTCGACGAGCTGGTCGAGACGGTCGTCCAGCCGGTCGCCGACGAGCTGGTGAACCGCGGTGCGCCGTTCTCCGGCCTGCTCTACGCCGGCCTCGCGCTGACCTCCGACGGGCCGCAGGTCATCGAGTTCAACTGCCGCTTCGGCGACCCGGAGACGCAGGTCGTGCTGGCCCTGCTGCGCACCCCGATCGCCGGGCTCATGCACGCCACCGCCACCGGCAAGCTCGCCGAGCACCCGCCGCTGGAGTGGTCGGGCGGCGCCGCGGTCACCGTCGTGATCGCCGCCGACGGCTACCCCGGCAAGCCGCGCACCGGCGACGTCATCACCGGGGCCGAGCTGGAAGGCGTCCTGCACGCCGGCACCCGCCGCCGGGACGACGGCGCCGTCGTCTCCTCCGGCGGCCGCGTGCTGTCGGTGGTCGGCACCGGCAAGACGCTCAAGTCGGCGCGCAAGCACGCGTACGAGACGGTCGAAAAGGTCCACCTCGCGGGCTCCCACCACCGCACGGACATCGCGCTGAAGGCGGCGAACGGCGAGGTCGGCGCCCCGGCGGCGAAACAGCGCGCCTGATTCCACGGATCGGGGGAACCGGCCGGGCGCACTCTTCGTCCAAACTCAGGTTGCTGCTACCTCCGCGTTGGTAGCCTCGACGGGAGCCGGCCGGTCACTGTCCGTATGACGTCAGGGGAGAGCATGTCAGGACCCTCGTACGACAGCGTTGTTCCGGGGCTTCGCCCCGGGGCGGGGGCTCCGCCACCCGGACCCCCGCAAGACCTCAGCTCGGCCGTCCCAGTGGCGCCGGCGGCCGCGGACGTCCTGGTCCACCCGGACAAGCTCCTCGACGTCGCCCGGATCGTCGAAGAGCAGGCCAACGCCCTCGAAGACCAGCTGCTGACCCGGCTCGGCCAGCTGCGGATCGACGCGCCGTCCGCCGACGTGATCAGCACCCAGTCCGTCCAGGCCTGGAACTCCCTCATCGCCGACGGCGACCGCTCCTACGCCGGGCAGGTCCGTGAGTACGTCGCCGGCCTGAAGCGCCTGGTCTCCCAACTGCGCGAGGCCGCGAAGGACTACAAGGTCAGCGAAGAGGAGAAGGCGGCGGTGTTCGGTGACCGCGGCAAGCACGGTGCGTAACCGGATCGCCGGAGGCGTGCTCGCGACGGCGGCGCTCGCCGGCTGTTCTGCGGGCACCGAAGGCACGCCGTACCCGGTCGAGACCGCCGCGACGGCCGCGTCGCAGAGCGCCAAGGCCGCCCAGCTGCCGCAGCGCCCGGCCGACCTGTCGCTGCAGGGCGTCGATCTGTGCGCGATCTTCCCCCAGGTGCAGCTGGACGCGCTGAAGATCACCAGCCTCCCGCGCCCGGCTCCGGAGCAGGACGGCCCGACCTGCGTGTTCGACGCCGACGGCGCCGAGCCGGTGCACTCCTACCACGTGCGTGCGGTGCCGGCGGACCTCGACCAGTGGATCACCGGGGCGCGCAAGAAGAACAGCATGACCACCGAGCCGAAGACCATCGGTGGTTACCCGGCGCTGACGAACTACCGCGCGGCCGGCGACCCGGCCGACTGCGAGACGCTCGTCGGCGTCGCGAAGGGGCATACGCTGGCCGTCCAGACCTTCGCCATCACCCGCGGCCGGCTCACGCAGCCGCAGCTGTGCGACATGTCGGCGCACGCCGCCGACCTGGCGCTGCAGACCCTGAAAGCACGCAACTAGGGAGGGCGCGTGGAATTCTCCGAGCTCGCGGCCGGGATCCAGAACCACCGGTTCGACGGCTGGACCAACACCGCGATCGCCGACCAGATCACGCGGATGATCAACGGCGATGGCACCGGCAGCATCGGCACCGCCGTCGACGCGCTGAAGGCCGTCGCGACCGCGCTCGCCCACACCGACCAGACGCTGCGCGCGCAGCTGCTGAAGCTCGGCGTCGAGTGGCAGAGCCAGGCCGGGGGCGCGGCGAGCCAGGTGTTCACCGAGCAGGCCGGCTTCTCCCAGGACGCCACGACGAAGGTCGCGCACGCCGCGGAAATGGTGTTCGAGCAGGGTGAGGCGTTCAACCGCACCAAGTACAAGCTGCCGGACGCCGAGACGGTCCGGAAGGGTGCGGGCGGCTTCACCCTCGGCGACGGCCTGCTGAGCCTCATCGGCTTCGAGACCGACCACGCCCGGCAGGTCGAGGCCGCGAACGACGCCAAGGCCCAGGCGCAGCAGGCGCTGAACGAGTACGCGCAGCAGAGCGGCACGAACCTGCTCTCGACGCAGTCGCTGTCCGACCCCGAGTCGCTGAAGCTGGCCGCCCCGGGCGTCACGCCGGGGGTGCTGGACGTCGCCGGCGCCGCGGTCGCGGTGACACCGGACGGCGGCGTGAAGCCGGCCTCGGACAAGGTCCGGTCGGTGCACGTCGAGCCGCCGGTGGTGCAGCCGGTGTCCCACACCGTGCACGCCGATCCGCCGACCCCGGTCTACGGCGTCGCCGCGCAGCAGTCCTCCCACGCCGCGCAGCAGCAGCCGCCGCGCCAGACCGGCTATGCCGGTTCGACCGGTTCGGCCGGTGCTCCGGCCGCCCAGCAGACGACGCCGAGTTCGACGACGCCGTCGGGCGCGAAGCCGACGACGCCGACACCGGCGCCCGGGCCGGGCTGGGTCCACACCCCGGGTCGCGGCCCGTCCGGCGACCAGTCCGGCCGCTTCACCCCCGGTCCGGGGGCCGGAGGCCAGGGCGAACCGTTCTGCCCGCCGGGAGCGCCCGGCGCGCAGCCGCCCGGCTCGGCCCCGGCGACGACGCCGATCAAGTCGCTCGGCGGCGGTGGCGGCGGGACACCCGGTGGTTCGACCGGCATCGACAGCTCCACCGGCCGCGGCCCGGACGGATTGCTGGCGAAGGGCCGCACGGTCGGCGCGATGCCGCAGGCCCCGCTCCAGCCCGGCCAGTACACGGGCGAACGCGGCTTCGCGGTGAAGCCCGGCGCCACCCCCGGCGACATCGGCGCCGGCGCGGCGGCGATCGGCGCGGGTGCGGCCGGCGGTGCGTTGAGCGGCGACAAGGAGCGTCAGCGGCGCGACAAGAGCCAGCCGAAGGGCCCGGTGCGGCCGCTGCCGGTCGGCGAGCTGCCCGAAGAGGAAGCCGTCGCGCTGCGCAAGTCGGAGCAGATCAGCCCGAAGCAGCAGCCCGGCGAGGCGAAGTTCCTGTCCGAGGCGGCACCGCAGGAGGAGGACGCCGAGCACGTCCGCCGCTACGGCGTCGACGACCAGGACCTGTTCGCCGACCAGCGGATGGTCTCCCCTGACGTGCTCGGTGACCACGGCGGGGATGTGCGCTGACCGTGTCGCTCGTCCTGTCGGCCCTCGAGTTCGACGTGCTCTGGGAGTCCTTCGACCTGCCCCGTCGGCACGTCGCGCTGGACGTGCCGAGCGAAGGAGCCACCCGCGCCGAACGGCTCGAGCTGGTGGAGTCGGCGTGGGCGTCGCTGAGCGAGCGGCGCCTGGCCCGCAACCGGCGGGCGTCCGGCGAGCTGGCCGACCTGCTGCACCTGCTGGCGCGCCCGCAGTTCGGGATCGACGTGTGGGTGTGGGCGGAACGCGAGATCCGCGGCCGCGCGGTCAGCCTGCGCAGCCAGGCGGTGCTGGCGGTGGTGGACGACGGCGAGGTCTGGCTGATCCCGGCCACCGAGGACGGCCTGGCGGAAGCGGCGGTCTCGGTGGCGGGTGACCTGGGTCCGGGCATCGGCCAGACGGTCAGCCTGCCCTACGACGTCGTGAAGTCCGCCGACGCGGCCGCGAAGGGTGATGCGAAGGCGCTGGTCACCGCGCTGGAGGACCGCGGGATTCCGCTGTTCCAGGCCCAGGAGCTCTCGGGCATGCTGCTGGGCCAGGAGGCCCGCGGCCAGTTCGGCGCGGAACGCACCTCGCGCGACGGCGTGGTGCACCGGGCGGACCGGGTGGTGGCGTTCTTCGACACGGACGCGGGCCGCTACCTGTTCCAGGTGGGCCGCGACGGTGACGGCCGCGAGTGGGCCACCGTCACCCCGGCGGACAACGCCCTGCTGGCCACGCGGATCCGCGAACTGGTGGCGGAGGCCTGATCCCCGCCGGGTGGAAGTTGGCGGAGATCCGTACCCGCGCCCCGGGCGAAGTCATAAAGTAAGCGCGGGAACCGTCCTGGTCATGACAACGTCCGATCGGGCGGAGACAAGTTTCCGAAGGGGATGACGAACCGTGCCTGTCTACGACCCGGACTCGATGGCCATCGCGGCCCGCCAGGTGGAGAAGCTGAAGGACGAGTTCGAAAAGTCCAAGCAGAAGGTCACCGGCCTGGACCACGAGAAGGAAAGCCCCTTCGGCGGGATGGACGAAACGGGCGACGCGCACGGCGCGGTCGGCAAGTTCAAGGACGGCGTGCACAACCAGTTCGACGCCGCGGGCAAGCACATGGAAGCGCTGGGGTTCGCCATGCGCAAGGCCGCCGGCCTGATCGCCGAGACCGACCAGGTCGGCGCGAGCGACCTGAAGCTGCACGTCGACAAGTAAGTGGGGGCACGGAAGTGGGTTTGAACGCGGTCGGCGCCGGAACGCCGGACAATTGGGACGCCTTCATGAAGAAGGTCGACCAGGTCGAAAAGGTGGACCTGGAAAAGATCTCGGCGGCGGCGACGCAGTTCCGCGAGGCGGGCAAGAACGCCGGCGACCACAATGCGTCCCTGAAGAATTCGACCGACGCGCTCAACGGCAGCGTGTGGGCCGGGCCGGCGGCGGACCAGTTCTTCCAGTACGTCCGCCAGGTCCGCGACGCCGGGACGAAGGTGCAGACCCACCTCGAGGACGTCGCCAAGGACCTCGACGACCTCGCGAAGTCCCTCGACCAGATCAAGAAGAACGTCGGTGACAAGCAGCTCGCCGCGGAAAAGGCGGTCAACGAGCGCAACGCCACGGCCGAAACCCAGATCAACAACGCCTTGGCCGCGGCGAAGAAGGCGCACGACGAAGGCAAGCCGGGCCCCAGCCCCAGCGCCGACGAGATCCTGGCCACCGCGAAGACGGACATCCACAACGTCACCGCCGGCTTCGACGGTGACGTCACCGGCCTGCAAACCCAGGCCGACACGGCGATCAAGGCGTCGCAGAAGCTGATGTCCCAGCAGATCGAGGGCGGCTACGACCAGGTCCCCCTGCCGAGCAGTTCCGCCGCGGCCCCCAAGAGCACGGGCGGCATCCACAGCAACGGCTCCTCCCACGGCGGCGGAGGCGGCGGCGGTGGGGGTGGCGGAGGCGGCGGTGGCGGCCTCGGCCCGAGCGGCGGCCCGCCTTCCTCGCCGCCGCCGGGGAACGTCCAGCAGTGGATCCAGGAAGCCATGAAGGCGCTGCAGGCGGCCGGGATCCCGGTGACGGACGCGGACATCCCGAAGATCTGGGCCATCATCCAGCACGAATCCGGCGGAAATCCGAACGCCATCAACAACTGGGATTCGAACGCCGCCGCGGGGCACCCGTCCAAGGGGCTCATGCAGTGCATCGACTCGACGTTCAACGCCCACAAGCTGCCCGGGCACGACAACATCTACAACCCGGTCGACAACATCATCGCCGGCGTCCGGTACTCCTTCGACCGGTACGGCGGCCTCGACAACGTGCCCGGCATCAAGGCCATGGCCCACGGTGGTGCCTACCGCGGCTACTAGCCTGGCCCCATGGCCGACCTCGGAGCTTTCGCCGGGCCCGCGCTGCGGGCCGGCGTGCCGCCCTTCCACGTCATGGACGTCCTCTCCGCGGCCGGGGCCCGGCAGCGCAGCCACGGCGATCTCGTGTCGCTCGCGGCCGGGCAGCCGTCCGCGCCCGCGCCGAAACCCGTGCTCGAGGCCGCGCGGCAGGCTCTGCAGGACAGCACCCTCGGCTACACCGAGCAGCTCGGGATCCCCGAGCTGCGCGAGGCCGTCGCCGGGCACTACCGGCGGCGGTACGACGTCGACGTCCAGGCGCACGACGTCGTCCTGACCACCGGCTCCTCGGGTGGCTTCCTGCTCGCCTTCCTCAGCGCCTTCGACCCCGGCGCGAAGGTCGCCATGGCGCGGCCCGGCTACCCGGCCTACCGGAACCTGCTCTCGGTCCTGGGCTGCGAGGTCGTCGAGTTCGCCACCACCGCGGAGACGAACTTCCAGCCGACCGTCGCCCTCCTCGACGAGCTCGGCCCGATCGACGGCCTGATCGTCGCCAGCCCGAGCAACCCGACCGGCACCGTGCTGCCGCCCGGGGAACTCGCCGCCATCACCGGCTGGTGCTCGTCGCACTGCGTGCAGCTGATCAGCGACGAGATCTACCACGGCATCTCCTACGGCGCCGAGCTCGACTGCGCGTGGCAGTACGGCCGCGAGCCGATCGTGCTCGGCAGCTTCTCGAAGTACTTCGCGATGACCGGCTGGCGGCTCGGCTGGATGCTCGCTCCGCAGCGGCTGCACCGCGCGATCGACGTCCTGACCGGCAACTTCACCATCTGCCCGCCCGCGGTTTCGCAGTACGCGGCCCTCGCCGCCTTCACACCCGAGGCGTACGCGGAAGCTGACGCGCACGTCGAGCACTACCGCGCCAACCGCGATCGCCTCTTCGCCGGCCTGCAGCGCATCGGCCTCGACAAGCTCGCTCCCGCCGACGGCGCCTTCTACGCGTACGCCGACGTCAGCGCCTACACCGATGACAGCCTGAGCTGGTGCCAGCGGCTGCTCGCCGACACCGGGCTCGCGATCACCCCCGGCGTCGACTTCGACCCGGTCGACGGCGGGAAGTACGTCCGGTTCTCCTTCGCCGGCAGCGCCGGGGACATCGACGAAGGGGTCCGGCGCCTGGGGGCCTGGCTGGCCAGGGGGAACCCTGAATAAACCCCGAACGTTGCCCTTCTGAGGGGAGTTTCACCGTGTCAGGTGGCACTGTGGAGCCATCGGGCCGGTGGGGCCACGGGGAAGCATCGGAGGAACCATGTTCTGGAAGATCGTCGGCGGCCTGATCATCGCCTGGGTGGCGTTCATGGTGCTGGGCGCCGTGATCGGCTTCGTGTTCAAGGCCGTCCTGTGGATCGCGATCATCGGCGGTATCGCCTTCCTCGGCGCCGCCGGCTACAAGGCGATCACCGGCGGCAAGAAGGACCCCAGGCGGATCAACCGCTACTGAGCCGGCTACCCGGGGATCCGCGCCACGCCGCCCAGCGCCGTCCAGTTGACCGGCGTCAGCGGCGCCAGGCGCGGCCCGTCCGGCCACCACAGGTGTGGCGCGGTCAGCCCGGGCTCGAGCAGGTCGAGCCCGTCGAAGAACGACGTGATCTCGGTCCGCGAACGGTAGCGCGTGTCGAGCCCGGTGCGGCCGAAGCGGTCCTCCAGGGACGTCGCGACGCCGGCCGCGTCGGAGCCGTCGGCCGGGTTGTGCCGGTGCAGCAGGATCAGGTACGAACCCGGCGCCAGCGCGCCGACGTAGGACTTGACCACCTGCTGCGCCTGCTGGAGCTCGGCGATGTGATCGACGACCCCGCACAGCACGAGCCCGGCGGGCCGGTCGAAGTCGATGAACCGCCCGACCCCGGCGAGCGTCTCGCCGGGGTTCAGCGGGTCGGTGCCGCAGATGTGCGTGAAGTCGTTGTCGACGAGCAGGGCCCGGCCGTGCGCCTCCACCACCGGGTCGTCGCCGACGTAGACGACGTGCGCTTCCGGGTTGTACTTCTGCGCCACCTGGTGGGTGTTCTCCGCCGTCGGGAAGCCGGAAGCGAGGTCGAGGAACTGGTCGACGTCCAGCCGCTCGGTCAGGTAGCGGACGGCGCGCACCAGCCACTGCCGCACTTCCCGCGCCATGGCCGGGGCTTCCGGCGCGATGGCCACCAGCTGCCGGAGGACGGCGCGATCGGGCTCGTAGTGGTTCTGCCCGCCCAGCAGCGCGTCGGTGACGCGAGCGATGCTCGGCCGGTCGAAGTCGACGTGGGCCGATGGTCGTTCGCTCGTCGCCATGCGCACCTACCGGGGGAGTCGGGGATGCCCCACCCTAGGTCATGGGGATCACGGCGGGTATGCGGCCGTGCGGTGCGCGTGAGCCGCTCAATCCAGCCAGGCGCGGGCCGCGTCGGCGCCGTTCCAGACGTGGGCACGGAGCCCCACCGCCCGTGCTCCCTCCACATTGGACTCACGGTCGTCGAAGAACAGGCAGTCGGCCGGTTCGGCGCCGAGCTCGTCGAGCAGGAGGCGGAAGATCTTCGCGTCCGGTTTGACGCACCGGACGTCGCCCGAGAACATGCTCACGCGGAAGAGCCGCGCCCAGTCCTGCGCGCGGACCCACTCGCCGAACGCGATCGGCGCGTTCGAGAGCAGCGCCAGGTTCGCCCCGGCCTCGGAGAGCGCCTCGAGCAGCGCCGCCGACGACGGCTCCAGGTGACCCCAGCCCTCGACGTCGGTGCGGGTCAGCTCGGCCGAGAGCGCCTCGTCGACCGGCGCGCCCACGGCGTTGCCGACCGCCTGCCAGTACTCGAGCGGGGTGCTGCCGGCGTCGTAGGGAATCCGGTACTCCCAATACGCCTTCAGGAACTCCGGCAGCGGTGCTCCCATCGCCGCGGCCAGGTCGGGCAGGGCGGCGCTCGGCTTGCTGAGCACGTCGCCGTAGTCGAACACGATCCAGTTCATCGGGGCCCCAGATTTCTTCAGACGCCGGTCTTGATCCGGCGCACGGCTTCTTCGACGTCGGTCGCGCTCAGGTCCCGGTGGGTGACGAACCGGACCTTGCCCGCCATCGGCACCGCCCGGATGCCGAGCGAGTCGAGCCAAGCGAGCGCGGTCGGGATGTCGGGAACTTCGGCGAGCACGATGTTGGTGTCGGGTGTGTTGGCCGGCCAGCCGTGCTCGCGGAGGCCGTCGGCGAGCCGCCGGGCGTTCTCGTGCGACTCGGCCAGGTCGGGGATGCGGTCCAGCGCGATCAGGCAGGCCGCGGCCAGGACACCGCCCTGCCGGACGCCGCCGCCCAGCATCTGCCGCATCCGGCGCGCCCGCTCGACGAACCCCGCGCTGCCCGCGACGACCGAGCCGACCGGCGCGCCGAGGCCCTTGCTGAAGCAGGCCGACACGGTGTCGACGCCGACGGTCAGCGCGGCCGGTGGCACTTCGAGGGCGACGGCGGCCTGCCACAGCCGGGCACCGTCGAGGTGCACGGTCAGGCCCGCTTCCTTGGCGACGGAGAGCAGTTGGGCGTGCTCGTCGGGCGGCGTCACCGCGCCACCGGCCGCGTTGTGGGTGTTCTCGAGGCAGAGGAGAGTTGTCCGTAATGTGAAGTACGGCCCGGGTTGTCCGATCGCGGCTGCGAGGGCGTCGGGCGATGGGCGGCCCGGGCCGCCGTCGTGCTCGAGGATGTCCGGCATGCCGCCGGCCAGCCACGCCGCCGAGCCCAGCTCGTTGGCCAGCACGTGCGCGCCCCGGGTGGCGAGGAACCGGTCGCCGCGCTGCAGGTGCAGGCTCAGCGCGATCAGGTTGGCCATCGTCCCGCTCGGCACCCAGAGGGCGGCCGGCATGCCCAGGACGTGCGCGGCCCGCTCCTCCAGCTCCGCGACCGTGGGATCGCGCTCGAGGACGTTGTCCCCGACCGCGGCGGAAGCCATCGCCGCCCGCATCGTCTCGTCCGGCCGGGTGACGGTGTCGGAGCGGAAGTCCAGTACGGGCGGGGAGAAGGTCACGGACCGATCACATCACACCCACGTCATGAGGATCAATGAGCCCTCGGGTGGTCGAGCCCGCCCGGTCCGTGCAACCGTGGACGCCCCTGATTCCGTCCTCCCGGGCGAACGACGAACGAGCGGAGCACGACTGCGCGTGGACCAGCGCGACGAGCAGGAGTTCGCGGAGTACTTCGCCGCCAGGCGGGACGCCGTGCGCCGGACCGCGTACATGCTCTGCGGTGATTGGCACCGGGCGGACGACCTCGCGCAGACGGCGTTCGTCGCACTGCACCGGAGGTGGAAGAAGATCAGGGATCGCGCGGCGACCGACGCGTACGTCCGCAAGACGCTCGTCCGGGCGTCGATCGACGAATCGCGGCGTCCGTGGCGGCGCGAGTGGCAGACCGAGACGCTGCCGGAGCCGTCCGACGACACGCCCGGCCTCGACGACCTCGTCGCGACCAGGGAGGACCTGCTCACGGCGCTCAAGGAAGTACCTCCCAAGCAGCGGGCGGTGCTGGTCATGCGGTTCTTCGAAGGACTCGACGTGACCAGTGCGGCGAAGGCGCTGGGCTGCAGCGAAGGCAACGTGAAGAGCCAGACCGCACGCGGGCTGGCGAACCTGAGGCAGGTCCTCGAACGGGAGGTGGAGACCAATGGATGAGCAGGAGCTGCGCTCGTTGTTCTCCGCCGCGCCCCCGGACGTGCCGTCGCCGACGTTCACCACCGACGACGTCGTCCGCGAATCCCGTCGCCAGACCGCGCGCCACCGGAACCGGATCACCGCCGGGGTCAGTGCCGTCGCGCTGGTCGTCGCCGGGTTCGGGGCGTACGGCGTGCTCTCCGGGGGTACTCCGAAGTCGATGACCGCGACGTCGGACAACGGCGCGGCGCAAGCCGGACCGGGCTCGGCGCAACCCGGTGACGGCTCGATGCGTCCTCAAATCGGCGGGGAGTCACCGAACTTCCCGGCCCAGCCACCTCAGCAGGGGGGTGCTGGGGACGGGAAGACCGGCCAGCTGGCCGAAGGCGCCTCCGGGTGCGAACAGGTGGACGGGGAGCTCGCCACCGCCCTCGCTGGCGAGCTCCCCGGCCACTTCGCAGCCGACCAGGCTGTCCCGGGCGGCGCCTGTTCGACGGTGTCGCGGTCCGCCGGGTTCCCGGTCCCGGGTGGCGAAGTCGCCGCGGCGGTGTACCCGAAGGGCATTCCGGAGGTCTTCAAGTCCCAGCCGGCCGGCGCGGTCACGGCCCGGGTGGGGACGGCGTCCGGTGGGGTGCTGGTGCTGGTCAGCGTGCCGTCCACGGGAACGGTGGCGCCGTACGCGGGCCAAGTGGACCGGTTCGCGCGCGATCTCGCGCCCCTCTTCTGAGCCCGGGGCCGCCCGGTTGGCAGAATGACCGGCCATGACCGCTGCGACCACCCCGAAGGGGGAGCGACGGCGCGCCGCGCTCGTCGAGGCCGCCGCGAAACTGCTCGTCGAAGGCGGGTTCGACGCCGTGCGGCACCGGGCGGTGGCCGAGCGGGCGGGCCTGCCGCTCGCGTCGACCACGTACTACTTCGACTCGCTGGAAGACCTGGTCACAGCGGCCGTCGAGCACCACTCGAAGGCCGAACTGGCGACCGGCCGCCGCCGGCTGGACGAGCTCGCGACCCGCAACCGCGGGGTGCAGGCGACCGTCGACCTGGTGCTGGACCTGCTGCTCGGCCCGGAGAGCGGTGACCCGGCGGCCGACGCCGAAGCCGTCCTCCTGCGGTACGAGCGGCTGGTCGTGACCGGCCGGCGCCCGTACCTGCGGCCGCTGATGCGGACGCTGTCGGCCCAGCTGAACGAGCTGCTGACGGAGATCTTCGCCCGTTCGGGCACCCCGGTCACCGAAACCGAGCTGGAACGGCTGGTCGCGCTGGTCGACGGCGCGGTCGTGAACGCGCTGGTCGCGGTCGACCCGGAGCCCCGCGCGGCGGCGGCCCGGATGCTCCAGGCGGCGCTGGAGCCCACCGCTCACGACCGCCCGCGCTGAGCCTTCTCCAGGTCTTCTCGGGCCTTCGTGACCAGGGCGAGCATCGCCTGTTCCGCCGCGGCCGGATCGCCCGCGACGATCGCGTCGAAGACCTTCCGGTGGTTCGGCACCGGGTCATCCGCCGCCGAGGAGCCGTGCACGAGCTTGTCGCGCTCGGCCAGCCCGATGGCGATGACCCGTTCCATCCGCATCAGGAAGTTGTTGTGCGTGGCGGCCATCAGCCGCCGGTGGAAGGCGAGGTCGGCTTGGACGCTCGCCGCCGGATCATCCCCGGCGGCGGCCATGTCGGCGAGCGCGTCCCGCAGCGCCTCGAGGTCTTCCTCGGTCGCCCGCTCGGCGGCGAACCGGGCGGCGGCGGGCTCGACGACCGCGCGCACCTCGGTGAGCTCGTCGAGCAGCACCGGATCATCGGCGGCCGCGGTCTGCCACCGCATGACGTCGGCGTCGAGCATGTTCCACTTTTCGCGCGGCTGCACGAAGGTGCCCCGCTTCTGCCGGGCATCGATCATGCCCTTGGCGGCCAGCACCTTCAGCGCTTCGCGCAGCGCGGTCAGGCTGATGTCGAGCTCTTCGCGCAGCGCGGGCAGGTCCAGGACGGCGCCCTCGCCCCACTCGTCGGAGAGGATCCGGCTGGCCAGTGCCTCCACGGTCTGGCCGTGCAGCCCGCGTGGCCGGTGTTCGGTCAATGGAGGGCCTCTCAGCCGCCGGAGGTGATGTCCGCATTATGAACGCAGGGTCAAGGCAGGGAAACCGGCAGCACGAACGTCGGCGACCCCGTCGGGTGGTACCGCAGCTCCGCCTCGCCGGACGCGGTCAGCGCGAACGCCGTGATCGCGTCCTCCGACTGCGCCGCCACGTAACAAGTCCCGTCCACCAGCGCGAAGTGCCGCGGGTTCGCCCCGCACGGCTGGTCCGCCACCGCGGCCGCCTCGTCCAGGGCGAACTCCGTGACGCAGTCCGGCCCGCGGTTCGACACGTACAGGCGCGATTCGGTCAGCTCCAGGTGCGCCACCAGGTTGGGCGTGACGGACGACAGCGTCGACGGCGTCGACGACACCACCTCGAACGCGCCCGGTGCCTTCTCGCGGACCGTCACCAGGGTCCCGGCCAGCTCACCGACGACGTACGCCAGGTCCGTGCCCGGCCGGCGCACCAGCTGACGCGGTCCCGTGCCCGGCGGCAGCGTGGACACCGCCAGCGGCTCGAGGGCACCCGACGACGTCAGCGTGTAGCTGCGGATCTCGTCCGTGCCCAGGTCGACCGCGCTCACGATGGACCCGTCCGCCGACGGGACCGCCATGTGGACGTGCGCCGCCTCCTGGCGGTCGGACACCGGGCCGTTGCCGCGGTGCTGGACCAGTGCCGTCCGGGCGGTCAGGGCGCCGGAGTCCGACAGCGAAAACGCCGCCACGCTGCCGCCGGTGTAGTTGGCGCACACCAGGAACCGGCCGTCCGGCGTCACCGCCAGGTGGCACGGGTGCGCGCCGCCCGTCTCGGCCGTGCCCAGGACCGACAGCTCGCCCGACGGGGAGAGGGCCAACGCCGTCACGCCGCCGGTGGACAGCTCGTTGGCCGCGTACAGCACCGGCAACGACGGGTGGCGTACCAGCCAGGAGGGCGACTCCAGCGGCAGCGAAGCCACTTCGCGCAACGAGCCGGACGGCGACCGCGAGAGCGTCGTGATCCCGGTGCCGTTCCCCGCATCGCCGGTGTAGCACCCGACGAAGACCAGCTCAGCCATGCGCGCTCCTCAACAGCGTTTCGACCCGGGCGGCGATCTCCGCGGCGGTGCCGCGGGTCAGCGCCGAGCCGATCCCGCAGGCGACCGCACCCGCCGAAAGCCAGCCTGGCACGTCGCCGGGGCCGATGCCGCCGGTGGGTACCAGCGGGGCCTGCGGCAACGCGGCGCGCACGTCCGCCACCCATGACGGCCCCAGCGCCGGAGCCGGGAACACCTTCACCGCGTCGGCGCCTTCTTCCAGGGCGCGGACGATTTCGGTCACCGAGCCGGCGCCGGGGAACGCCGCGGCGCCGTACCGGTGCGCGGTCCGGATCACCGCGGCGTCCACCGACGGTGACACGAGGAACCGCGCCCCCGCGCGGATCGCGAGCACCGCGGACGTCTCGTCGAGCACCGTCCCGGCTCCGATGGTCGCGTCCGGGTAGGCGGCCGTGAGCCCGGAGATCGCGTCCAGCGCGCCGGGGTTCGTCAACGGCAGCTCGATCGAGCGCAGGCCGGCCTCGATGGCCGCGCGGGCGGCCTCCACCGCGGACTCCGCGTCGCGCGTGCGCACGATTCCGACGACTCCTTGGCGCATCGCGTCCGCCATGATCTCCCATCGGTAGCTCATGTTCGCAGCTTACCTTGTATAATCCTAAATTAGGACTTATTCTTGCCGAGTGCTCCGAGGACGGGAGAGGCGATGCCGACAGCGGTGGTGACCGGAGCGGCGTCCGGGATCGGGGCGGCGACCGCGCGGAAGCTCCTGGACGACGGCTACCGCGTGCTGGGCGTGGACATCGCCGAACTCCCCGCCGGCATCACGCCGATCCGGGGTTCGGTGAGCGACGAAGCGACCTGGGCGGCCGTCGGCGAGGTGGACGCACTGGTCAGCAACGCCTACGTGCCGAGCACCGGGCCGCTGCACGAAATCGACCGCGCCGAGTGGCAGCGCCAGCTCGACGTCAACCTGACCGGCACCTACCTGGCCGTGAAGGCGTGCCTGCCGTCGCTGCGGGAACGGGGTGGCGCGATCGTGCTGGTCTCGTCGGTGCACGCGCACTTCGGGCTGCCGGGCCACCCCGCGTACGCCGCGAGCAAGGGCGCGCTCGTCGCCCTCGCCCGGCAGTTGGCCGTCGAGTACGCCCCCGAGGTGCGGGTCAACTCCGTGCTGCCGGGGCCGGTGCTCACCGAAGCCTGGAAGCACATCTCGCCGGCGGACCGCGAACGCAGCGCGCGGGCGACGCCGGCGGGCCGCCTGGGCCGGCCGGAGGAGGTCGCGGACGTGATCGCGTTCCTGCTCTCGGCCGCGGCGTCGTTCGTCACCGGCGCCGAACTGACCGTCGACGGCGGCTGGTCCGCCGCCAAGGATTCCGCGTAGAAACGGGGCACCCGGTGAAGATCACCGCGATCGAAACGTTCCTGGTCGCACCGCGCTGGCTGTTCCTCAAGGTCAGCACGGACGAAGGGATCAGCGGCTGGGGCGAACCCGTGGTCGAGGGCCGCGCGGAGACCGTGCGCGCGGCCGTGCACGAACTGTCCGAGCTGCTCATCGGTCAGGACCCGCTGCGCATCGAGGACCACTGGCAGGTGTTGCGCCGCGGCGGTTTCTACCGCGGCGGGCCGGTGCTCTCCAGCGCGCTGGCCGGGTTCGACCACGCGCTGTGGGACATCGCCGGCAAGGTCCGCGACGCGCCGGTGCACGAGCTGCTCGGCGGGCCGGTCCGCGACCGCGTCCGGGTCTACAGCTGGGTCGGCGGCGACCGCCCGGCCGGCATCCGCGAAGCGGTGGCCGCGCAGGTCGAGGCCGGGTTCACGGCGGTGAAGATGAACGTCGCCGGGCCCATGACGGCGATCGCGTCCCCGGCCGAGGCCGACGCGGCGGTGGCGCGCGCCTGGGAAGCGCGGGAGGTGCTCGGCCCGCACCGCGACCTCGCCATCGACTTCCACGGCCGCGTCTCGCCCGCGATGGCGCGCCGGCTGGTGCGGATGCTGGAGGACGTCCAGCCGATGTTCGTCGAGGAGCCGGTGCTGCCGGAGACCCAGGGCGACGCGCTGCGCGCGGTCGTCGAGGCGTCCACGGTGCCGATCGCGGTCGGCGAGCGGCTCTATTCGCGGTGGGAGTTCAAGCCGGTGCTCGACGCCGGCGTCGCGGTCGTCCAGCCGGATCCGTCGCACGCCGGCGGCATCTCCGAGCTGCGGCGGATCGGCGCGCTGGCCGAGATCTACGGCGCCTCGCTGGCGCCGCACTGCCCGCTCGGCCCGATTTCGCTGGCGGCGTCGCTGCAGGTGGCCTTCGCGACCCCGAACTTCCTGATCCAGGAACAAAGTGCGGGCATGCACTACCACGAAGGCCGCGAGCACGGGTACCTCGTGGATCCGTCGGTCTTCGCCTTCCAGGACGGTTATGCGGCCCGGCCGCTGAAGCCCGGCCTCGGCATCGAGGTCGACGAAGCGGCCGTGCGCCGCGCGGACGAAATCGGGCACGCGTGGCGTTCTCCGGTGTGGCGCCACGACGACGGGGGCTTCGCCGAATGGTGAAACCCGGGGCGCCACCGCGCTGACCTGCGCAGGTATCGTGTGGGCGTGACCGAAAAGCCCCGCATTCCGAACGTGCTCGCCGCCCGCTACGCCTCGGCGGACCTGGTCTCGCTCTGGTCCCCGGAGCAGAAGGTCGTCCTGGAACGGCAGCTGTGGCTCGCCGTCCTCAAGGCCCAGCGGGACCTCGGCGTCGAGGTGCCGGACGGGGTCGTCGAGGCCTACGAGCGCGTGCTGGAGAACGTCGACCTCGAGTCGATCGCCGCCCGCGAGCGCGTCACCCGCCACGACGTCAAGGCGCGGATCGAGGAGTTCAGCGACCTCGCCGGCCAGGAACACATCCACAAGGGCATGACCTCGCGCGACCTCACCGAGAACGTCGAGCAGCTGCAGCTGCTCCGCTCGCTCGAGCTCGTGCGCACCCGCGTCGCCGCCGTGCTGGCGCGGCTGGCGGCGCTCGCCGTCGAGCACGCCGACACCGTCATGGCCGGGCGCTCGCACAACGTCGCCGCGCAGGCCACCACCCTCGGCAAGCGGTTCGCCACGGCGGCCGACGAGCTGCTGGTCGCCTTCGAGCGGCTCGACAACCTCATCGAGCGCTACCCGCTGCGCGGCATCAAGGGCCCGGTCGGCACCGCGCAGGACATGCTCGACCTGCTCGGCGACGAGTCCACTTTGGACCAGCTCGAGGACCGCGTGATGCAGCACCTCGGGTTCAACCGGCGGTTCGTCAGCGTCGGCCAGGTGTACCCGCGCTCGCTCGACTTCGACGTGCTGTCCACTGTGGTCCAGCTCGCCGCGGCGCCGGCCAGCCTGGCCAAGACGATCCGGCTGATGGCCGGCCACGAGCTGGTCACCGAGGGCTTCAAGCCCGGCCAGGTCGGTTCGTCCGCCATGCCGCACAAGATGAACACCCGCTCGTGCGAGCGCGTGAACGGCCTGGCCGTCGTGCTGCGCGGCTACCTGTCGATGATCGGCGAGCTGGCCGGCGACCAGTGGAACGAGGGCGACGTCTCCGACTCGGTCGTCCGCCGGGTCGCGCTGCCGGACAGTTTCTTCGCCCTCGACGGCCTGCTGGAGACGTTCCTCACGGTGCTCGCCGAGTTCGGCGCCTTCCCGGCGGTGATCGAGCGTGAGCTCGATCGCTATCTGCCCTTCCTCACCACGACGAAGGTGCTCATGGCGTCGGTCCGCGCCGGCGTCGGGCGTGAGACGGCCCACGAAGCGATCAAGGAGCACTCGGTCGCCGTCGCGCTGGAAATGCGCGAAGGCCGCGCGGAGAACGACCTCCTCGACCGGTTCGCGGCCGACGACCGCATCCCGCTCGACCGCGGTGAGCTGGACAAACTCCTCGCCGACCGGATTTCGTTCACCGGCACGGCCGGGCGGCAGGTCGCGCAGGTGGCCGAGCGCGTCGCCGACGTCCTCGAGCGGTTCCCGGCGGCCGCGGGGTACGTGCCGCAGCCGATCCTGTGAGCTGACGCACCCGTCCACGGACTGGAACGAATCCACTCGAACGGGCGAAATCCCTAATCTCGATCGCTGACCACACCAGCGCTGCCGGGCGCTGGGCCGCACCATGGAAGAAGCGATGAGATCCACGCTGTCCAAGATCGCCGCCGCCCTGACCGCGGGCGCGCTGACGTTGACCCTCGCCGCCTGCGGTGGCTCCGACGCGGGGTCGACCACCCTGCGCGTCGGGACGCTGAGCGACGCCCCACCGTCGATCTACCTGGAGAACGGCCGGTTCACCGGCTACGACAACGAGTTGCTGCGCGACATCGCCCAGCGTGAGGGCTTCGAGGTCGAGTTCGTCGGCACCGAGTTCTCGAGCCTGCTCGCCGGTGTCGCCGGCGGCAAGTTCGACATCGGCAGCTCGACGATCTCCAGCACCGAGGCGCGCAAGAAGACGGTCGCCTTCTCCAACGGCTACAACACCGGCTTCACCACGGTCGTCACGGCGAAGGGCGCGAACCTGAAGGACACGGGCTCGCTGGGCGGCAAGCGCCTCGGCGTGGTCCAGGGTTCGGTGCAGGACGAGTTCGCGGGCAAGGTCGCCGGGGCCCAGGTCGTCCGCTTCCCGGACTACAACGCGGGCTTCGCGCAGCTGAAGAACGGCACCCTCGACGGCTGGGTCGTGCCGCAGGACATCGGGCAGAAGTACCTGGACCAGAACCCGGGCGTCCCCCTGGAACTCGGGTACACCGTCGAGGACAAGGACACGCCGTCGGCGTTCGCGGTGGCCAAGAAGAACACCGATCTGCTGAACAAGCTCAACGACGGCCTCGCGAAGGCCGTCGCGGACGGCACGGTCGCCCGCATCTACGGGCAGTTCTACAAGACCACGCCGCTGTCGAAGGAACTGCAGCAGGGCGGCCCCGGCCTGCCCGTGAAGAACCTGGGGGCGTGACATGAAGAAGCTGATCGTCACCGTGCTGGCCGCCGCGCTCACGCTGACCGCCTGCGGCGGCTCGGACAGCGCTTCCTCGACGCTGCGCGTGGGCACGCTGAGCGACGCGCCACCGAACATCTACCTCAAGGACGGCAACTACACCGGCTTCGACAACGAGCTGCTCAAGGCCATCGCGGCCAAGCAGAACCTGAAGCTGGAGTTCGCCGCGACCGACTTCTCGGCGCTGCTCGGGCAGGTCGCCTCGGGCCGCTACGACATCGCCAGCTCGGCGATCGCGCAGACCGACGAGCGCAAGAAGACGGTCGACTTCTCCGCGGCCTACGACTTCGAAACGATGAGCATCCAGGCCAAGCAGGGCACGCCGGTCACCGACGAAAAGGGGCTAGCCGGCAAGCGCGTCGCCGTCATCCAGGCGACCGTCGGCGACCACTGGCTGGGCAGCACCGTGCCGACCGCCCAGGCCGTGCGCTTCCCCGACTACGCCGCCGCGCTGACCGCGCTGAAGAGCGGCGCGGTCGACGCGTACATCCTGGACCAGTCCATTGCCGAGAAGAACGTCACCGACAACCCGGACGCCAAGCTGGTCGTCGTGAAGAGCTTCGTCACGGACGTGCCGCACGGTTTCGCGGTGAAGAAGGGCAACGCCGAGCTGCTGGGCAAGATCGACAGCGGGCTCAAGCAGGTGATCTCCGACGGGACCTGGCTTAAGCTGCACCAGCAGTTCCTGCCGACCGCTCCGGTGCCGGCCGGGTTCCAGGGTTAGGAGAAGCATGAAGAAGACACTGGTCACGGCGCTCACCGCGACCTTGCTGGCCGCGCTCACGGCGTGCGGCGGCTCGGACAGCGGCGGCGACAAGACCCTGCGGGTCGGCACGCTGAGCGACTCGAAGCCGAACGCCTACCAGGAGAACGGCAACTACACCGGCTTCGACAACGAGCTGCTGAAAGCCATCGCGGCCAAGGAAGGCCTGAAGCTGGAGTTCGCCGCGACCGAGTTTTCGGCTCTGCTCGGCCAGGTCGCGAACGGCACGTTCGACATCGGCAGCTCGGCGATCTCCCAGACCGACGCCCGCAAGAAGACCGTCGACTTCTCGGCACCGTACAACTACCAAGCCCTCGGCATCGAAGCCAAGGAAACCGCCGGCATCACCGACGAAAACTCCCTGGCGGGCAAGCGGGTCGGCGTCGTCCAGGGCACCGTCTCGGACACGTGGCTCGGCTCGAACGCGCCGACCGCGCAGGCCGTCCGGTTCCCGAACGACGCTGCCGCCCTCAACGCCCTCAAGACCGGCGCGATCGACGGCGCGGTGTTCGACCAGGCCACCGCCGAGGACTACGCGAAGAACAACGCCGACGCGAAGCTCAAGGTGACCAAGGCGATCACCACGACCATCCCGCACGGGTTCGCCTTCAAGAAGGGCAACACGGACCTGATCAACAAGATCAACGACGGCTTGAAGAAGGTCATCGCGGACGGCACCTGGGTCAAGGTGCACGACCAGTTCGAGCCCACCGCGCCCGTGCCGGCCGAGTTCAAGGCGGGGCAGTAGTCCGCAATGGACGACTTCATCAACACGTTTCTCAGCTGGGACTACATCTCCCAGGTCTTGCCCGACCTGCTGAAGACCGGCCTGCTCAACACGCTCATCCTGTCGGTGTCCTCGGCGCTGATCGGCACCGTGCTCGGCATGCTGCTGGCGGTGATGGGCCTGTCCACCAAGTGGTGGCTGCGCTGGCCCGCGCGGGTGTACACCGACATCTTCCGCGGGCTGCCGGCGATCCTGACGATCCTGCTGATCGGCCAGGGCCTCGGCACGCTCGCGCGGGACGTCGTCGGCACGAACCCGTACCCGATGGGCATCCTGGCGCTGTCCCTGATCGCCGCGGCCTACATCGGCGAGATCTTCCGCTCCGGTATCCAGAGCATCGACAAAGGACAGATGGAGGCCAGCCGCGCGCTCGGCATGAGCTACACGAAGTCGATGCTGCTGGTGATCATCCCGCAGGGCGTCCGGCGGGTGCTGCCGGCGCTGGTGAACCAGTTCATCGCGCTGGTCAAGGACTCCAGCCTCGTCTACGTGCTCGGGCTGCTGTCCGGGCAGCGCGAGCTGTTCCGGATCGGCCAGGACCTCGCGGCGAACACGGGCAACCTGTCGCCGCTGGTCGCCGCCGGCGTGTTCTTCCTGGTGATCACCGTGCCGCTGACGCACCTGGTCAACTACATCGACAAGAAGCTCCGGACCGGCCGCAAGGTGCGCGCGGACGAGCCGGGCGACGGAGACGAGCTGGACCTGGTCGCCAGCGGGAAGGTTCCCTCGTGACGACGGCGGTGCGTTCGTCCAGTGTGGAGCTGCGGGACATCCACGTCAGCTTCGGCACGCTCGAAGTCCTGCGCGGCGTCGACCTCAAGGTCGAGAGCGGCCGGACCACCTGCGTGATCGGGCCGTCCGGTTCCGGCAAGTCGACGCTCCTGCGGTGCGTGAACCGCCTGCAGGAGCCCGATTCCGGCGATCTGCTGCTCGACGGCGAATCGGTGATCCGGTCGGACCCGGATGCGCTGCGCCAGCGCGTCGGCATGGTGTTCCAGCACTTCAACCTCTTCGGCCACCGGAGCGTGCTGGACAACATCGTGCTGCCGCTGCGCAGCGTGAAGAAGCTGAGCAAGGAGGAGGCGTCGGCGATCGCCCGGGCCCGCTTGGCCGACGTCGGCCTGGCGGACAAGGCGCCGTACCGGCCGAGCGCGTTGTCGGGCGGCCAGCAGCAGCGGGTGGCGATCGCCCGGGCGCTGGCGATGGACCCCGAGGTGATGCTCTTCGACGAGGCCACCAGCGCACTCGACCCGGAGCTGGTCAAGGGCGTGCTGAACCTGATGGCGGGCCTGGCTTCGCGGGGGCTGACCTTGATCGTGGTGACGCACGAGATGGGGTTCGCGCGGAGTGTCGCCGACGAGGTGGCGTTCATGGACGCGGGCCGCATCGTGGAGCAGGGCCCACCGGCGGAAATCTTCGACGAGCCGCAGAGCCCGCGCCTGCAGCGGTTCCTCTCACAGGTGCTCTGAAAGGAGGACGCTTCGGCGGCCGCTGCCCGGGTAGCCTGCGGAGATGGCGAGAATCGCTCGGCTGACGTACTACCCGGTCAAGTCCTGCGCCGGCATCGACGTGCCGTCCGCCGAGGTGACCCCCGCCGGGCTCGCGCACGACCGGGTCTTCCAGGTCATCACCCCGGACAGCGACGTCCTCACGCAGCGGCCGCACCCGGTCATGGCGACCGTCCGGCCGCGGGTGCTCGGCGACCGGCTCGCGCTGTCCGCCCCCGGCCGCGAAGACGTCGTCTTCGACATCCGGCGCGACGGCCCGCGGCGCCCGGTGTCGATGTTCGCCTGGGACGGCGAAGGCGTCCGGCAAGATCCCCTGGCCGACGCGTGGTTCTCGGACCTGCTCGGCCGGCCGGCCGAACTGATCGGCGTCGCGCCCGAGCACGACCGCCTCACCGGCGGCGAGTTCCCGGGCACGACCGCCTTCGCGGACGCGCACGCGGTGCTCCTCGCCTCCGAGTCCTCTTTGGACACGCTGAACGAACGGATCGCCGCCGGCCAGGGCGAACCCGTCCCGATGGACCGCTTCCGGCCCAACATCGTGATCGCCGGCTGGGCCGAACCCCACCGCGAAGACGAAGCCCGCGAACTGACGGCCGGCACCGCGAAGTTCGGGTACGCCGAGAAGTGCGTCCGCTGCACGGTCCCGATGGTCGACCAGGAGACCGGCGCCAAGGCCGGCCCCGAGCCGATCCGCACCCTCGCGACCTACCGGCGTGGCCCGGCCGGCGGCGTCGTCTTCGGGATGAAGGCCGCGGTGCTGCGGCCGGGTCAGGTCGCCGTCGGCGACGCGGTGATCGTGCACTCCTGGGCCGGCCCGAGCCCGAGCACGGCCGCCGCGGAGCCGCCGTTCACGGCGACGGCGAGCCGTCCCGCCGAGTCGGTGTAGAGCACCGAAGCGCCGGCGGGCACGTCGGCGAAGGTCCGCCCGAGGACCGTGGTCACCGCCACGCGCTCGCTGTGCACGGAAACCGGGCCCGACAGGCCCGAGAGCTCGAGGTCCGCCGGGGTCGCGGCCAGCTGGACGTTGCCGAAGTGGTCGACCGTCAGCACCTCCGACACGAGCTTCCCCGGGAACGCGGCGACGAACGGCTCGGGCATCGCGACCAGGTCGTCCACCGGGTCACCGAAGTCCGAGGGGGCGACGCCCAGCGCGAGGTGCGCGGCCGCCGGCGCGAAGACGTCCCGCCCGTGGAACGTCGCCGACGCCGCCGGCAGCCGCAATGACGGCTTCGCGAGCTCGTACGCCGCCTGCACCCCGCCCAGCGCCTGCGCGGCCGGCAGCAGCAGGCCGTTGTCCGGCCCGACCAGCAGGCCGTCCTCCGCGACGACGACCACGCCGAGCCGGGCCGTCCCGACCCCGGGGTCGACGACCGCGACGTGCACCGATTCCGGCAGGTAGGGAACCGTCTGGGCCAGCGCCATCGCCCCGTGCCGGATGTCCTGGGGTGGCACTTCGTGGGTCACGTCGATCACCCGCACCGCGGGCGCCAGCCGCGCGATCACGCCGTGGCAGGCCGCCACGAAGCCGTCGCGCAGGCCGTAGTCGGTGGTCACCGAGATCCAGTCGTACGCCATGCCAGCATCATCCATGGTGGCAGAGGGTGCCCGTTAGGGTTCGGTGCGTGACACCCCTCCCCACACGCCGGAGGCTCGCCTCCGGCAAGGTCCGCGACCTGTACGAAGCGGGCGACGACCACCTGCTGATCGTCGCCTCCGACCGCATCTCCGCCTTCGAACGCGTCTTCCCCACCTCGGTCCCCGGCAAGGGCCGCGTGCTCACCGCGATGAGCGTGTTCTGGTTCCGCGAGCTCGCCGACGTCCTCCCGAACCACGTCGTGACCTGCGAAGGGCCGCTCATTCCCGAGGCCGTCCGCGGCCGCGCGCTGCTGGTGGAGCGGCTCGACATGCTGCCGGTGGAGGCGGTCGTCCGTGGCTACCTGACCGGCCGCGGATACTCCGATTACCACAGGTCCGGGGCGGTGTGCGGGCTGACGCTGCCGCCCGGCCTCGCCGAGTCGGCACGGCTGCCCGAGCCGATCTTCACCCCGTCGACCAAGGCGCGCTCGGGCGAGAAGGACGAGAACATCGACTTCGGCACGTGCGTCTCGGTGCTGGGCCGCGCGCTCGCCGAGGAGGTCCGGGAGGCGTCCCTGGAGCTGTACCGCCGGGGCGCCGCGCGCGCGGCGGAGCAGGGCCTGCTGCTGGCCGACACGAAGTTCGAATTCGGCATCGGCGCCGGCGGCGGGCTCGTGCTGGCGGACGAGCTGCTGACGCCGGATTCGGCGCGCTACTGGCTCGCCGACGGTCACCAGCCCGGCGTCCCGCAGCCGTCGTTCGACAAGCAGCACGTGCGCGACTGGCTGGTCGATCCGGCGTCCGGCTGGGACTGCGTGTCCCCGCTGCCGCCGTTGCCGCCCGAAGTGGTGACGGCCACGCGCGACCGGTACATCGCGGCGTACCAGCGCATCACCGGGCTTTCGCTGGCAGACTGGCCCCGTGATCCTGCTGATCTGCGGCAGCCTGCGAGCCGGCTCGGGCAATGCGGCGGTGCTGGGGACCGTCGCGACCCTCACCGCGAGCAAGACGTACACCGGGCTTGCCGATCTGCCGCACTTCAACCCCGATGACGACCGCGACCCGCTGCACCCCGAGGTCGCCTCGCTGCGTGCCGCGCTGAAGGAAGCCGACGCGGTCCTGATCTGCACGCCGGAGTACGCGGGCGGGCTGCCGGGCTCGTTCAAGAACCTCCTCGACTGGACGGTCGGCGGCGGCGAGGTGTACGGCAAGCCGGTGGCGTGGATCAACGCGTCCTCGGTCGCGGCACCGACCGGCGGCCGGGACGCGCACGACTCGCTGCGGAAGGTCCTGACGTACGCGGGCGCGAGGATCGTCGAAGAGGCGTGCGCGCGGATCCCGGTCTCGCGCGCGGACGTCGCCGACGGCCAGGTCGCCGACCCGGACCTGCGGGGCCGGATCGCGGTGGCCGTGAAGCGCCTGCGCGAGGGTGTCTGACCCTTCCGGCAACGGTCGCCCGTCCGTTCTGCGCCGTTCACGGGAGTTTCAGACGCGTGCGTCCCAATGGGGGCGTGGACGCTCGCTTGCTGGTTTCGCTGTCGGGAATCACCCCGCGCACCCTGCACCGGTGCGCCGATCTGGCGGCCGAGCTCGACCGCCGCAAGGTTCCGCTTTCGGTGCTGTACGCCGCTCGCACGGGCGAAGGCCCGGTGACGGAGTGGATCCGCACCCGCGCTCGCGGTGGTGATTCCGTGCTGCTGCACGGCTACGACCACACCGTCACGCCCACGCACCGCACGGTCTACCTGGGCAAGCGGGCGGAGTTCGCGACGCTGCCGGCGCACGAGGCGCGCCTGCGGCTGATCGCGGCGAAGGCCGCGCTGGACAACGCGGGGTTGTCGGTCGACGGCTTCGCACCGCCGCGCTGGATCGCCTCCCCGGGCACGCTGCTGGCGCTGGCCGAGCACGGTTTCCGGCTGTGCGCGGACCTCGGCGCGGTCCGCGACCTGGTGACCGGCGAGGTGCGCCGCGCGCGGGTCCAGGAATTCACGAGCCAGTCGCACCGCACGGAGACGGTGCGCTGCTTCGCGCTGGTGCTGGCGGCGGCCCGCTCGGCCCGCCGGGGCGGGCTGGTCCGGCTGGGGGTGGAAGCGGCGGACCTGACCCGTCCCGGCCTCCGCCAGGCCCTGCTCGACGCGGTGGACGTCGCCCTGGAGAACCGCGCGTTCGGCGCGACCTACGGCTCGCTGCGGGTGGTGGCGGCCTAGACCTTCGCGGGTTCGCCCCGGTCGAGCACCTTGACCTCGGTGCCTTCGGGTGCGAGGTTCCCGAAGAGGCCGTAGTGCATGGCGGGGTTGGCGAGCACGGCTTCGTGGATGGGCACGGCCACCCGCGGCGCGACGGCCCGCAGGTAGTCGACGGCCTCCCCGGCCTTGAGCCACGGCGCCCCGGTGGGCAGCCCCAGGACGTCGATCTGCTGGCAGGGCACGAAGAACGAGTCGCCGGGGTGGAAGAAAGCGCCGTCGTCGAAGACGTACCCGATGTTCGGGATGACGGGGATGTCCGAGTGGATGACGGCGTGCTCCCCGCCGACGGCCTTGATGGCGGTGTCCCCGACGGCGAAGACGTCCCCGACGTTGGCGACGGCGAACTCCAGGCCGAGCTTTTCGACCTCGGGAGCGGACCCGGGATCGACGATCAGCTTGGCACCGGGGTTGGCATCGAGGACCCGGGGCAGCCGTTCGACGTCGAGGTGGTCGAAGTGCTGGTGCGTGACCAGCACGGCGGACAGCTCCCGCTCACCTTCGAAGCCGGTGGAGAAGGTGCCCGGATCGATCAGGATCCGCTCGGAACCGGTCTCCAGCAACAGGCAGGCGTGTCCGAAATGGACGATACGCATCGATGGTTCTCCTTCACGGGTGGTCGTTTCCAGCCTAGTCCTGGTTCGTCAACCGGTGCCGGATGTCGTCGAGGTCCCGGCCGTCGACCCCTGCGTCGAGGAGGTATTGCCTGACGTCGAACCCGTCGAGCGTGGCCCGGACGGCCGCCGCGGTGGTGGTGCCCCGCTCCGCGAGGATCGCCGCGATGGCCGGCCCCTGGTCGTCGGTGCCCATCACGGCGTACAGCGGTCTCACGGCTTCGGTGGACAGGTCGTAGTCCGCGGCGATGGCGTCGGGGTCGACGCCGGCCAGCGCCAGGAGGAGGAGCGCGACGAGACCGGTCCGGTCGCGCCCGGAACCGCAGTGGAACAGGACGCCGCCGGGGGCCGCCCGGGCGATCGCGGTCATGACGGCGGCGCAGCGCTCGGCCTTCCGTTCGAGGAAGATCCGGTAGTAGAGCGGGCTGCCGTTCAGCCGCTCGTGGTTGACGTACCGCCAGAACTCGAGGTCGGCGATGTCGTCGAGGGGAACCTCGACGCGGTCGAGGTCCGCCGGGGTGGCCGGGCCGGTCGCGGCGGCGAACTGCGCGGAACCCGCCAGCGCCGTCGGGGCGCCCGCCGTCGGCCGGATCTCGTCGGGGTTGCGCAGGTCGATGACCGTCCGGACGCCGGCCTCCCGCGCCTCGGCCCACCCTGCGTCGCTCACGAACCGGAGGTCGGCCGCCCTGAAGAACGCGCCGCGGCGGGTCGTCCGGCCCGATCGCGCCGGCAGGCCACCGAGATCCCTGGTGTTGTAGAAGCCTTCCCACGCCACTGCTCTGTCCATCTGTCACAGCTTGCCCGAGAGCAGCGCGTCGCCGAGTTCCGTGCGCCGGTACAGCACCCGGTGACCCCGGCGTTCCGACGCCAGCAAGCCCGCTCCGCGCAATGCCGTCAGGTGGGCCGAAACCGTTGCCGGGGCCAGGTCGTGGCGCCGGGCCAGTTCGGTCGTCGCCGCCGGGCGGTCGAGCGTGGTCAGCAGCAGCGCCCGCGTCCGGCCGAGCACCTCCGCCAGCGGTTCCGGCGGTTCGGCAGCAGAGGTCCACAGCGAAGCCACGCCCCGGGCCGGGTACAGCAGGGAAATCTGCCACGGCGGCACCGTCACCACCCCGACGTTCGGCCACGCGAACACCGCCGGGATCAGCAGCAACCCCCGCGCGTCGATCGGCAGGCGTTCCCGGGCCCGGACGTCGACCAGCACCGACGTCCCCGACAGCCGGACGCGCGGGTGGAGCTCCGCCAGCATCGCCGCGAGCCCGCCCGACCCCAGCTGCCGCGTCCGGTACGCGATGTCCGCTGCCAGCAGCTCGCGCAGGCGGGGCCACTCCGGTGCCAGCAGCGCGTCCCACACCGTCTCGAGCTGGCCGGCCAGCAGGTCCCGGGCGGCCGCCGGGTCGGCCGGCAGCCCGGACAGGTCCGCGTCGACCATGCCCAGCTCCAGCGCCACCTGCGCGGGCGGGGTCGCACGAACCACCGCGAGCTGCGCTTCGGCGGTCGTCTCCGGGCCGTCGGGCGGCGGGCTCAGGAACTCGGTGATGTAGTGCCGCGCGCTCAGCACCGCGGCCAGTTCCGGCACGTCGGGCACGGCGGAGAGCCACGGCGGGGGCGCGGGGTGCCGCCGGATGCCGAGCAGGGTCTGGACCGCGCCCAGCACCTCCTCCAGCGGCGAGATCGCGAACCGGACGCGTTGGCTCCCGGCCGCGGTCAGGACCAGCTCGATCACGACGGATTCGCTCTCACCCGAATCAGTATGCCGCGGCAGCGGAGCAGGAGAACTTGACGGCATGTCGTTGTTCACCCATCGCGCCTACTGGCGCTGGTCGGCGGGTGTCCAGTTCGCCCGGCTGCCGGCGACCATGGCGCCGCTCGCGTTCACCCTGCTGACCACCGCCACGACCGGTTCGTACCGGCTGGGTGGAGTGCTGATGTCGGTCTTCGTCGTCGCCGAGATGGTGTGCGCGGTGCCGGTCGGGCGGCTGCTCGACCGCGTCGGCCCGGCCCGCGGCCTGCCGGCGCTGCTCCTGCTCACCGCCGCCGGGTACGTG
Organism: Amycolatopsis sp. NPDC058278; assembly: GCF_042881395.1. Taxonomy (NCBI): domain Bacteria; kingdom Bacillati; phylum Actinomycetota; class Actinomycetes; order Pseudonocardiales; family Pseudonocardiaceae; genus Amycolatopsis; species Amycolatopsis sp. NPDC058278. The sequence continues at coordinate 173,869 of NZ_JBHVXZ010000001.1, forward strand.
GTGCTCGCGCTGGCCGCCGGCGCTCCCGCACCCGTTCTGGTCGCGCTCGTCCTGCTGCCCGGCATCGCGGCCGGCGCGTTGTCCGGCGGCTTCCGCACGCTGCTCGCGGACACCGTCGACGACGCGCTGCTGCCCCGCGCGATCTCCGTCGACGCGATGCTCCTCGAAGGCGTGCTGATCGGCGGCCCGGTGCTGGTGGCGCTGCTCGACCTCGCCGGCACGTTCGTCCCGCTCGCCGCCATGGCCGTCGCCTGCGTGGCGGCCGCCGTGCTCGTCCCGCGCCGCGCGGGTGAGCCCGATCGGGCGGAATCCGGCGACGACGTCCCGGCGCCCCGGCTCGCCGCCTACCTGCCGTGGCTGTGCTGCGCGTTCACCGTCGGGCTGCTGCTCTCGACGATCGAGGTGGCCCCGCTGCCCCTGGTCCAGCGCCTCGGAGCGCCCGCGACCGCCGCGCCCGTGGTGATCGCCGTGCTGAGCGGCGCGAGCATCGCCGGCAGCGCGCTCTACGCGTGGCGGGGCAAGACCGGCGACCCGCGGCTGTTCCTCGGCGGGTTCGTCGCCGGCGGCCTCGTGCTCGCCGGCGATTTCGGCTGGCCCGGGTTGCTTGCGTCGGTCGCCGTGATCGGCGGCTGCACCGGGCCGCTGGTGGCCGCGACGTCAGTCAACCTGCAGCGCCTGCTGCCGAAGAACCGCAGGTCAGCGGGGTTCTCGCTGAGTTTCACGGTGCAGGCGTGCGGCTTCGGGCTCGGCTCGCTGGCGGTCGGCGTGCTGCCGTTGTGGCTCGCCCCGGTGTTCGGTGTCTTTGCTGCGGCGATCGCCGGTGCAATGCTGGTGCGGAAGCCCGCACGAGCTATTGGCACGATGTCAGTAACGTCGTAACCTGGGCTGACCCGCGACCTCCAGGGAGACGCCGATGACTGCCGTCCAGCCGAAGCCGACGACGGTCGGCGAGACCTTCGACTCGCTCAGCCCGGCGACCGACGAGGTGGTCGGAACCTACCCGATCCACACCGCGGAGGACGTCAAGGCGGCTGTGGAACGGGCGCGCGTCGCGGCGGAGTGGTGGGCGGCCCTCGGTTTCGCCGGGCGCGCCGAGCGGCTCAAGAGCTGGAAGGGCGTGCTGACCCGGCGGCTGCCGCAGCTGTGCCAGGTGGTCCGCGACGAGACCGGCAAGCCGATCGCCGACGCGCAGCTGGAGAGCGTCCTGGCCATCGAGCACATCGCGTGGGCGGGCAAGCACGCGAAGAAGGTGCTCGGCAAGCAGAAGCGTTCGGCCGGGTTGCTGATGTCGAACCAGGCGGCGACGGTCGAGTACCAGCCGCTGGGCGTGGTCGGCGTGATCGGCCCGTGGAACTACCCGGTGTTCACCCCGCTCGGTTCGGTCGCGTACGCGCTCGCGGCGGGCAACGCCGTGGTGTTCAAGCCGAGCGAATACACGCCGGGCGTGGGCAAGTGGCTGGTCGACGCCTTCGCCGAGATCGTGCCGGAGCAGCCGGTGCTGCAGCTGATCACGGGCTTCGGCGAGACGGGCGCGGCGCTGGTGACGGCGGGTGTCGACAAGATCGCGTTCACCGGCTCGACGGCGACGGGCAAGCGCATCATGGCCGCGGCCGCCGAGACGCTCACCCCGGTGGTGATCGAGGCGGGCGGCAAGGACCCGGTCCTGGTGGACGCGGACGCCGACCTCGACGCGGCGGCGGACGCAACGGTGTGGGGCGCGTTCTCCAACTCCGGCCAGACCTGCATCGGCGTCGAGCGCGTGTACGTCCACGAGAAGGTCCACGACGAGTTCGTGGCGAAGGTGGTCGAGAAGTCGAAGGACGTCCGCGCGGGCTCGGACGAGGCGGCCCAGTACGGCCCGGTGACGATGCCATCCCAGCTGGGCGTGATCAAGCGTCACATCCAAGACGCACTGTCCCGCGGCGGCAAGGCGGTCCTCGGCGGCGAGGAGGCGGTCGGCGACCGCTACGCGCAGCCGACGGTCCTGATCGACGTCCCCGAGGACTCCGAGGCGGTGACGGAGGAGACGTTCGGCCCGACGGTGACGATCGCGAAGGTCCGCGACATGGACGAAGCGATCGAGCGCGCGAACAACACGAAGTACGGCTTGGGCTCGACGGTGTTTTCGAAGTCCCGCGGCGTGGAGCTGGCGGAGAAGCTGCGCACGGGCATGACGGCGATCAACGCGCCGCTGTCGTTCGCCGGAATCGCCTCATTGCCGTTCGGCGGCGTGGGCGATTCGGGCTTCGGCCGCATCCACGGACCGGAGGGCCTGCGCGAGTTCGCCCGCACAAAGGCCATCGCCCGCCAGCGGTTCACCGCCCCGTTGACGCTGACATCGTTCACCCGCAAGGAATCAACGGACGCACTGGTGGCCAAGCTGGTGACGATTCTCCACGGCAAGCGCTGAGCCACTCCGGGGTTGTGGACAACTCGGGTCCGCAACCCCGGAAAGCTCCGGAAGTGTCGGTGCGCGCCGGTAAACTCGATACCGGGGGCCGAGGGCCGCCCTCCGCCACCACGCACCTGAACCTCACCGCGCAATCCGGCCGTACCGAGCCAGGCCCGATCCAGCCCGCGGACAGCCGGGACCACGCCAGGGCGATCGCGGCCGAGCTCGCCAAGACCTGTCGGCCGACCCACCCGCGGCGGCTGCGGCGCCGGTCGGTGTTCCGGCACGGCGAAGACACCTTGTTCGTCCTGCTGGAGGGCATGTCCAGCCAGTTCCACCTGCGGATCACGGTGGTCCAGCTGGTCGCCGACCTCGACGCCGACGGCAGCCGTTCGAGGGCTGAACCGGCGGGCCGTGATGCCATCCCACTGAGGGGCAAGCGGGCCCGCCGCCGCAAGCAAGGCCACGCACGGCGAGGGCAGCGTTCACGTGCCGGCTGTCCTCACGCGTCCACGTTCTCGCCGCTCAGGCGACCTTCGGGGCAGCCCGCATGCCGATGTAGGCGCAAGGGGTGCCGTCGGTGAGGGTGGCGAACACGACGGGCATCCAGTCGTCGCTGAAGGCACCGTCCGCACGGCCGGCGAACACCGTGTCCGACACGGCGACGAGGTCCGTCTCGATGGGCGGTGCGAGGTCGGCCATGCCGTCGACGAACGCGTACCGCAGGTGGGGCACGCCGTCGCGCTCGGAAATGGTGATTTCCACGCCCTCTCGCCGGTAGGTGCCGACGCGGTCGCCGAGCGCGACCGGCAGCGGCTGTGCGGGTGGCCCGAACGGTTCGGGCATGCGGACGCCGGCGAGTTCGTGAAGCAGTTCGCGGAGCAGGTCGGAGTACAGGCGGCGAGCGCCTCCGCCGTTGGTGAGCAGCACGACGGCGACTCCGGCTTCCGGTGCCACGCGGAGGAAGCCGTACTGGCCGATGGTCGCGCCGTCGTGGCCGAAACCGGGGGTGCCGTCCCAGTCGTAGAGCGTCCAGCCCAGTCCCCAGCCGTCGGAGTCGACCGTCCACTTGTCCGGGCAGTCGGTCTCGCGGTGCTGCATCGCGTCGGTGGTTTCTTTGTGCAGCAACCGGGTTCCGTCCGGTGCGACGCCGCCGTCGAGGTGCATGCGGGCCAGCCGCAGGACGTCGGCCGCGGTGGCGCACAGGACCCCGCCGTACGGACCGGCCGAGCGCGGCAGCGGGTTCCAGACCGGCGCCGGATCGGGGTCGGCGCCGCCTTCGCCGAGGTGTCCCATCGCGGCGCGGAAACGCAGGACGTCCTCGGGCAGCGTCACCGTGTGGGTCAGGCCCAGGGGTGCGCAAAGCCGTTCTTGGAGCGCGGCGTCCCAGGTCTGGCCGGTGAGCACCTCGACGATCCGGCCGAGCACGTTGTAGCCGACGCTGCTGTAGGAGATCGCCGTCCCGGGCGCGCAGTCGAGCGGGACATCGCGAGCGGCCTCGACATAGGCGGCGAGGCAGTCGTCGCCGCGTCCAGTGTCGCACGTGAAGTCGCAGGTGAGCCCGCTGGTGTGGGACAGCAGCTGCCGAGCGGTGATCGTCTTCGACGCGGCCGGGTCGGCGACGGTGAAGTCCGGCAGCACGTCGCGCACCGGGGCGTCGAGATCGAGCTTGCCTTCTTCGGCCAGCTGCATGACCAGCGTCGCGGTGTGGATCTTGGTGATCGAACCGACCTGGAACACCGAGTCGGTCGTCGCCGCCACCCCGGTACCCCGGTGCAGCACCCCGGTGGCGAGTTCGTGGACGTCGCCGCCGGTGAGCACGGCAAGGGTCGCGCCGGGGACGTGGTGGATCTCGCGCAGCTCATCGAGGCGGTGCTGCCAGCGGTCATGGTCGAAAGTCATGGATTTTCCTCTCCTGCGTACAGTGTTCCTTCGATGCGCACACTGTACGCATAGATCTCCGATGTGCGCAAGGAGCGCACGACGTGCGCTACAGTGGCGAGCCGAAAGGAGGTCCGATGGCGACCGAAAAACCCGCGGTGTCGGTGTGGACGCGCCCGCAGCGGCGCCGGGACCAGCCCGCCCTGAGCCGCGCGCAGATCGTGACGGCGGCACTCGAACTCCTGGACTCCGCCGGTCTCGACGCGCTCAGCATGCGAACGCTGGGCGCGCGGCTGGGCGCCGGCGCCACGTCGCTGTACCGCCACGTGGCCAACAAGGACGAACTGCTGGAACTCGTCGTCGACGAGGTCTACGGCGAGATCGAGGTCCCGGCCGTCCAGCACGGGGATTGGCGGCGCGCGGTGACAACCTGCGCCGAGAGTGCACGAGCGGTCTTGCTGCGGCACGCGTGGATCGCGTCCGTGCTCGGCCAGACCGGCCTGTCCTACCTCGGGCCCAACGTGATGCGCCTGAACGAGCAGATGCTGGCCTTGTTCGAAACCGCCGGGTTCTCCCTGGCCGAGGCCGACCCTGCCTTGAGCGCGGTGATGGCCTACGTGATCGGCACGGCCACGACCGAAGCCGCGTGGCTGACCACAGTCGACCGCAGCGGCCGCTCGGAACAGGAATGCATCGACCAGCTACGGTCGGCACTGACCGAGGCGACGAAGCCGTACCCCCGGCTGCACACGCTCGCCACCAGTGAGAACGACGGCGCCGAAAAGGCCCGTGGCGACGGCTTCCACTACGGACTGGACCGCATGCTGGACGGCCTGGCCACACGCCTTGCCAGGCGGTGACACCGCTTAAACCGACCGCCCCCGGATCAGGTCCGCCGCCTTCTCCGCCACCATGATCGTCGGCGCGTTCGTGTTCCCCCGCGGCACCACCGGCATCACGGAAGCATCGACCACCCGCAACCCCTCCACCCCCTGCACCCGCAGCTGCGGATCCACCACCGACCCGATCGCGCACGTCCCCACCGGGTGATACAGCGTCTGCGTGTTCTCCCGGATGTGCTCGGCCAGCTCGGAATCACTCAAGTCGTGCCGCGACGGCAGGAACGGCTTGTCCAAGAACCGCCGCAACGGCCCCACCTGCCCGATCTCGATCAACGCCCGCAAGCCCGCGATCATCGTCTCCATGTCCCGCGGCTCCGCGTAGTAAGCCGGATCGATTTCCGGCTTCCACAACGGATTCGCCGACTTCAGCCGCAGCCGTCCGCGGCTCGCGACGTCCACCAGCGTCGCCGCCGACGTGAAGCCGGGAACCGTCGGTTCGCGCAACCCGTTGTCGTAGAACAACGTCGGCGCGACGTGGATCTGCATGTCCGGTGCCGGCAAGCCGTCCGTGGTCGGGTAGAACGCGCCCGCCTCGCCGATGTTCGACGTCAGTGGCCCGCGCTTCGTCAGCTGGTACCGCGCCAAACCGAAAACCGTGGCCGCGTCGACCAGGTCGGTGGTGTCGCGAGTGGACCAGATGATCCCGCACGCCGGGTGGTCGTGCAGGTTCTCGCCGACGCCGGGCAGCGCGGCGACGACGTCGATGCCGTGCTCGCGCAGGTGCTCGGCCGGCCCGACCCCCGAAACCATCAGCAGCTGCGGTGAGTTGACGGCGCCACCCGCGAGAATGACCTCGGCCGAAGCGTGCGCGGTGCGCTCCACGCCGTTGTCCAAATAGGACACGCCAACCGCGCGGGTCCCTTCGAAGACGACGCGGGTGGCGGGCGCGAGGGTCTTCACCGTCAGGTTCGGCCGGTCGAGCGCCGGGCGCAGGTAGGCGTCCGCCGTGGACCACCGCCGCCCCTTCTTGCACGTCACCTGGTAGACGCCGGCGCCTTCCTGGCTCTCGCCGTTGAAGTCGTCGGTGCGCTTGAGCCCCCACGCGACGGCCGAGTCGACCCAGGCGTGCGACAGCTCGTGGGTGAACCGGCGGTCCTCGACGTGCAGTGGGCCGTCCGTTCCGTGCAGCGGCCCGCCGAGCCGCTGGTTGCCCTCGGCGCGCTTGAAGTACGGCAGGACGTCGTCCCAGCCCCAGCCCTCGGCGCCGTGGGAATCGCGCCAGCCGTCGTAGTCGGCGCGGTTGCCACGGATGTAGATCATCGCGTTGATCGACGAGCAGCCGCCGAGCATCTTCCCGCGCGGCCAGTACGACGTCTTGCCGGTGTGCTTCTGCTCGACGGTCTCGTAGTTCCAGTCCCACCTGGTCTTGAACAGCGAGGGGAACGCGGCCGGGATGTGGATCTCGTCGGCGGTGTCCTCCGCGCCCGCTTCGAGCAGCAGGACCTGCGCCGCCGGGTCCTCGGTCAGCCGGTTCGCCAGCACGCAGCCCGCGCTCCCGGCGCCGACGATGACGTAGTCGTAGGACTCCTGGACGGCCACGATGCCTCCTGTTGGCGAGATGTCAACGACTCATCATGGCGCAGCGCCGCGCCTGGAGCCAGTCTAGGTTTCCCGGTGGGCCCCGCCAGGGGGGCGAGCGGGTGAACTATGCTCGCGGGGTACCCACGACCTGCGTGAATAAGGAGCAGCCTGCCGTGGCCCGAGTCGTCGTCGACGTCATGCCGAAGCCCGAAATCCTCGACCCGCAGGGACAGGCCGCGCTCGGCGCCGCCGGCCGCCTGGGGTTCACCGGGATCACCGAGATCCGCCAGGGCAAGCACTTCGAGATCGAGGTCGACGACACGGTCGACGACGCGACGCTGGAGAAGATCGCCGAAGGCTTCCTCGCGAACCCGGTCATCGAGCAGTGGACCATCAAGCGGGTGGACGCGTGAGCGCGCGCATCGGCGTCATCACCTTCCCGGGCACCCTGGACGACGGTGACGCGGCGCGCGCGGTCCGCTACGCCGGTGGCGAGGCCGTGCCGCTGTGGCACGCCGACGAAGACCTGCGCGAGGTCGACGCCGTGGTCGTCCCGGGCGGTTTCTCCTACGGCGACTACCTGCGCGCGGGCGTGATCGCCCGGTTCGCGCCGGTCATGACGCCGGTGATCGAGGCGGCTCGCGCGGGCATGCCGGTGCTCGGCATCTGCAACGGGTTCCAGATCCTGTGCGAGGCCGGTCTGCTGCCGGGCGCGATGATCCGCAACCAGGGCCTGCACTTCATCTGCCGCGACCAGTGGCTGCGGGTGGAGAACACGGACACGGCGTGGACCACCCGGTACGAGACCGGTGCCGAGATCCTCATCCCGATGAAGAACATCGACGGCTGCTACGTGGCCGAGCAGTCCACTTTGGACGAGCTGGAGGGCGAGGGCCGCGTGGTGTTCCGGTACGTCGGCGGGAACCCGAACGGCTCGCGCAACGACATCGCCGGGATCCGCAGCGAGAACGGCCGGGTCGTCGGGCTGATGCCGCACCCGGAGCACGCGATCGACGCGCTGACGGGGCCGTCGGACGACGGGCTCGGCATGTTCTTCAGCGCGGTGGACGCGCTCGTGAAGGCGTGAGGGCGGGCCGCGCCCCCCGGTAACCATTCTACCGGGGGTCGCCGACAGTTCCGGGGCTGCGGACGCGAGTTGTCCACAGCCCCGGACCAGGTCAGCTCTTGCTCTGGTCGTTCGACAGCCACTTCTCGGGCCGGACCCGGACCAGCACCGATCGCTCTCCGAGAGCCGAGTCGACGTAGGCCGTCGCCTGGTCCTCCGGCCAGTACCGCTTCGCGATCCGCAACGCCTGCTCGCGCGTCGGCGGTTCGTCGTTCGCCACCACCGGGCCCTCGACCGTCACGTACTTGTACGGCGGGTTCTCGTCCTGCGCCACCAGGCTCAGCCTTCCGGCGGCGCGGATCGAGCGGTCCTTGACCGTGTCGCGTTCCATCCAGATCAGCAGCTCGCCGCCGGGCGAGTAGTCGTACCAGACCGGTACCGCCAGCGGCGCCCGGCCGGCGCGCTCCACCGCGAGCACCCCGACGTGCACCCCGCTCAGGAACTCTTCGCGTTCCGCGGCGGTCATCACGAACGACGACATGTCACTCCCCAGGTCGATGGGTCATCCACCGGGGAGCAACACGTCGACGGCTCCGGACATTCCGGACTAACTGGCCGCCGCGACCAGCCGGGCGTACGAGCCGCCCGCGGAAAGCAGCTGGTCGTGCGGGCCCAGCTCGGTGATCCGGCCGCCCTCGACCACCGCCACCCGGTCGGCCGCGGCCGCCGTGTGCAGGCGGTGGGCGATCGCGATCACCGTCCGGCCGGCCAGCACGCTGTTCAGCGACCGCTCCAGGTCGCGGGCCGAGCCCGTGTCCAGCAGCGACGTCGCTTCGTCGAGCACCAGCGTGTGCGGGTTCGCCAGCACCACCCGGGCGAGCGCCAGCTGCTGCGCGATCGCCGCCGGCACCGGGTGCTCGCCCGGCCCCAGCTTCGTGTCCAGCCCGGACGGCAGCGTCGAGACCCAGCCCGACGCCCCCGCCGAGACCAGGGCCGCCGTCAGCTCCTCGTCCGTCCAGTCGCCGCCCGCGCGGCGGGCCGGCAGGGCCAGGTTCTGCCGCAGCGTCCCGGAGAACACGTGGTGCTCCTGGGTCAGCAGCAGCACCTCGCCGCGCAGCACGTCGTCGGCCAGCGCCGAGACGTCCTGGCCGCCGATCCGCACCGAACCCGACGACGGCGCCGCGATGCCGGCCAGCAGCCGGCCGAGCGTCGACTTGCCCGCGCCCGACGGCCCGACGATCGCCAGCCGCTCGCCGCGCGGGACCCGCAGGTCGATTCCGTGCAGCACCTCGCGGTCGGCGGTGTAGCTGAACCGGACGCCGTGGACGTCGATGTCACGCCCGCGCGGCACGTCGTCCACGCGCGCCGAATCGTCGGCGACCGTGCGGACGCCGAGGATCCGCCGCGCAGCGGCCGCCGCGACCTGCAGGTCCTCCAGCCAGAACAGCGCCTCGTTGAGCGGCGCCGCCATCGCCTGCATGTACAGCAGCATCGTGGTGATCTCGCCGAGCCCGGCCCAGCCGCGCGTGTACGCGAGCAGCCCGAGCGGCAGCATCACCGCCAGCGGCAGCACGTAGCTGATCTCCAGCGACGGCAGCCACCGCAGCTGCAGCGCCCGCATCCGGCGCTCGCCGAGGATGCTCTGGTCCAGCGCGTGGTGGGCGGCGTCGACCCGCCGCTCGGTCAGCCCGAGCGCCTCGACCGTGCGCGCGCCCTCCGCCGTCTCGTGGACGCTGGTGGTCAGGTCCGCCCAGCGGTCGAGCATCCACTGCATGAGCGCCGGGATCCGCCGCTGGTACCAGACGTTCACGGGGACCAGCAGCGGCAGCGCGACCAGCAGGCCCAGCGACAGCAGCGGCGACGTCAGCACCATCGCGACGACCGTGAACGCCACGGTCACCGCCGCGACCAGGATCTCCGGCGCCGCGAACCGCGCCGCGTGGTCGATCCGGCCGAGGTCGGTGGTGGCCCGGCTGAGCAGATCGCCCGTCCCGGCCGCCTCGACCGTGCCCAGCGGCAGCTGCAGCGCCGTCCCGACGAACTCCTCGCGCGTCTCGGCCAGCACCAGCTCGCCGAACACCGCGCCGCGCATCCGCGCGACCTTCCGCGCCAGCGCCTGCAGCACGAGGATGCCGACGAACACCGCCGCCAGCACGTCGACGTGCCCGGTCGTGGTGCCGGCCGCGACGTCGTCGACGAGCGCGCCGAGCAGCTGCGGCCCGGCGAGCCCGATCAGCGTGGCCACGGCCAGCGAGCCCAGCAGCAGGCCGAACTCGCGGTTGTGGCTCGCCGCCGTCTTCAGCGCCCAGCGCCGGACGTCCTTCCGGGACGCCGTGGGAAGCCGTTTCACACTGTCACCCCCTTCGCCGTGAAAACCTCGTCGGCCACGTGTGTCCACAAGGGACTCTGGCTGAACACCACCGTCGTCTTGCCGTGCCGCAGCGCGGCGATGCGTTCGGTGATGCGTGCCTCCGTGTGCGCGTCGACCGCCGACGTCGGCTCGTCGAGCACCAGGACGTCGGCGTCGGTCGCCAGCGCGCGGGCCAGGTTCAGCCGTTGCCGCTGGCCGCCGGAGACCTCGCGGCCGCGCTCGCCGATCACCTCGTCGACGCCGTCGGGCAGCGCCTCGACGATGTCGTCGGCATCGGCCGCGTACAGCGCTTCGGTGATGCTGACGCCGCCCGGCCGCGCCGGCGCCAGCTGCTCGCGCAGCACGCCGGAGAACCAGATGTCCTGGTTGTGCGCGTAGACGATCCGCCGCCGCAGCTCCGCGAGCGCGACGTGGTCCGCCCGGACCCCGCCGACCAGCACCTCTTCGCCCTCGGCCGGATCGGCGAACCGGGCCAGCCGGTCGGCCACCGCTTCGCCGCCGGCGCCGAGGTCGACGACCGTCAGCTGCCCGGCGGCGACCCGGATCCCGGACTCGGTGTCCACCAGCTCCAGCGGCCCCTCGGGCAGCGGCACCGGCGTCTCCGGGTCCGCCAGCTTCGGGCGGATCGCCAGCAGCGTCACCACCTTCCGCGCGGCGACCAGGCCGGACGTGATCGAACCGACCGCCTCCGTCGCGGCGTTGACCGGCCAGATGAGGAACGCCGAAACGCCGTAGAACGCCACCAGCTGCCCGACGCCGATCTCCCCGGCCACGGCCAGCCGCGCACCCAGCCAGGTGATCACCACGGTGACCAGGCCGGGCAGCGCGATCTCCGCGGCGGCCAGCCAGGCCTCGGCCTGGCCGACCTCGATGCCGGCCCGCCGCACCCGCTGGCTCGTCTCCCGGAAGCGGGCGAAGAACCGCCGCTCGCCGCCGATGCCGCGCAGGATCCGCAGGCCCGACACGATGTCCGCGCCGAGCGCGTTGACGTCTCCGCGCTTCTCGCGCTGCGCGGACTTGCGCTTCTGCAGCGGCGCGAGCAGCGGCCCGATGCCCAGCACCGCGAGCGGCACGCCGACCAGCGCGACCACGCCGAGCAGCGGCGACGTCGAGATCAGCCACACCGCGACCACGACGAAGGCCAGCAGGGAACCGAACGTCCGCCCGGTCATCTCGACGGTGTTGCCGATGTGGTTGACGTCCGTCGTGCTGATCGCGACGAGGTTCCCGGTGGTCGTCTGCTCCCGCAGGGCGGCGCCGACGCGGGTGGTGTGCGCCGACACGGCGCGCTGCGTGGAGCCCGCGCCGTGCAGCCACAGGCCGTAGTTGAGGAAGTGCATCCAGGTCCCGGACAGCGTCTGCGCGACACCGAGCGCCGCCGCGACCAGCGCCCAGCGCCCCACGGCGGCACCGTCGTGCGCGCCGACGGCGCTGATGCCCTGGCCGATCACCAGCGGCATGAGCGCGCCGGGCAGCGCCCAGACGACACCGATCGCGGCCGCGCCCAGCACCGTGCCGAGCCGGGCCCGGAACACGGCGAGCAGGAAGCGGCTCGCGGTCGGCCGCACGGGCAGCCGCAGCGGCGGAAAGGGGTACGTGGCGGAAAGCACGATTTCCGACGGTAAGCCGACGCCCCGGGGAAGGCGACCGATTTTCCGGCACTCGGCCGCTCGGGGGACCCCCGGTTTCAACGTTACTCGCGGGGACCGACAGTTCCGGGCCCGCGCACCCGAGTTGTCCACAGGGGCATTCGGGCCTCGTGGTGTCGGCTCGCTCACACCGGCGCCGGGTCGCCCGATTTCCGCGGCCCACCGTCCGGGGCGAGCAGGAGCGCCCCGTATCCTGGCGGCCGTGGCGAACCCTGACACGGACACCGTGACCAGCACCGTTGACACCACCGAGCGCGCCGGGGCGACCCCGGACCACACCCAGCCGTATCGCGAGCTCGGGCTCGCCGACGACGAGTACGCCCGCATCCGGGAGATCCTCGGCCGCCGGCCCACCGACGCCGAGCTGGCGATGTACTCGGTGATGTGGAGCGAGCACTGCTCGTACAAGTCGTCGAAGAAGCACCTGCGCTACTTCGGGGAGACCGCCACCGACGAGATGAAGGCCAAGATGCTGGCCGGCATCGGTGAGAACGCGGGCGTCGTCGACATCGGCGAGGGCTGGGCGGTCACCTTCAAGGTGGAGAGCCACAACCACCCGTCCTATGTGGAGCCGTACCAGGGCGCGGCGACCGGCGTCGGCGGCATCGTCCGCGACATCATGGCGATGGGCGCGCGGCCGCTGGCGGTCGCCGACGCGCTGCGTTTCGGCCCGGCCGACGCCCCCGACACCAAGCGCGTGCTGCCCGGCGTGGTCGCCGGCGTCGGCGGCTACGGCAACTGCCTCGGCCTGCCGAACATCGGCGGCGAGCTCGTGTTCGACCCGTCCTATTCGGGCAACCCGCTGGTGAACGCGCTGTGCGTCGGCGCGATGCGCGTCGAAGACCTGCACCTGGCGTTCGCGTCCGGCACCGGCAACAAGATCATCCTGTTCGGCGCGCGCACCGGCCTCGACGGCATCGGCGGCGTTTCCGTCCTGGCGAGTGACACCTTTTCGGGTGACGAGTCGTCGGGCGGCCGCAAGAAGCTGCCGAGCGTCCAGGTCGGCGACCCGTTCACCGAGAAGGTGCTCATCGAGTGCTGCCTCGAGCTGTTCGCGCAGAAGCTCGTCGTCGGCATCCAGGACCTCGGCGGCGCCGGCCTGTCCTGCGCGACGTCGGAACTGGCCGCGGCCGGCGACGGCGGCATGCACATCTACCTCGACCGCGTTCCGTTGCGCGCCACCGGGATGACCCCCGCCGAGGTGCTCTCCAGCGAGTCGCAGGAGCGCATGTGCGCGGTCGTCTCGCCGGAGAACGTCGAGGCGTTCATGGCCGTCTGCCGCAAGTGGGACGTCATCGCCACCGACATCGGCGAGGTCACCGACGGCGAACACCTGGTCATCACCTGGCACGACGAGGTCGTCGTCGACGTCCCGGCGCACACGGTCGCCCACCAGGGCCCGGTGTACGATCGGCCGATCGAACGTCCGTCCACTCAGGACGCCTTGATCGCGGACACGTCGGCGAAGCTGCCGCGTCCGTCCACTCCGGACGAACTGCGTGCGGACGTGCTGCGCCTCATTTCCTCGCCCAACCAGGCGTCGAAGGAATGGGTGACGTCGCAGTACGACCGGTACGTACGCGGGAATTCCGTGCTCGCGCAGCCGTCGGACTCGGGCATGATCCGGATCGACGAGTCGACCGGCCGCGGCGTCTCGGTGGCGACGGACTGCAACAGCAAGTTCGTCTACCTGGACCCGTACCGCGGCGCGCAGCTGGCGCTGGCGGAGGCGTACCGCAACGTGGCCACGGGCGGCGCGACGCCGGTCGCGGTGTCGGACTGCCTGAACTTCGGCGCCCCGACCGACCCGGGCGTGATGTGGCAGTTCGAGCAGGCGGTGCACGGCCTCGCGGACGGCTGCGTCGAGCTGGGCATCCCGGTGACGGGCGGCAACGTGAGCTTCTTCAACCAGACGGGCTCGACGGCGATCCTCCCGACGCCGGTGATCGGCGTCCTCGGCGTGATCGACGACGTGACGCGCCGCATCCCGACGGGCATCGGCGCGGAGGCGGGCGAAACGCTCCTGCTGCTGGGCGAAACGCACGACGAGCTGGACGGCTCGGCGTGGGCCCGCGAGCTGCACGGCCACCTCGGCGGCGTTCCGCCAAAGGTCGATTTGGCCCGCGAGAAGCTGCTGGGCGAGATCCTGGTGGCGGGTTCCCGCGACGGCATGATTTCGGCGGCCCACGACCTGTCGGACGGCGGCCTGATCCAGACCCTGGTCGAGACCGTCCTCATCGGACAGTGCGGCGCCCGCGTGTTCCTCGACGCGGACCAGGACCCGTTCGTGCAGCTGTTCTCGGAGTCGGCGGGCCGCGTGCTGGTGGCGGTCCCGCGCACGGAAGAACTCCGCTTCACGGAGATGTGCACCGCCCGCGGCCTCCCGTGGCGCAAGACCGGCGTGGTCGACCCGGAGTCGGGCAAGCTGGAGCTGCAGGGCATCACGGAGTTCACGCTCGACGAGCTGCGCGAGACGTGGGAGCGCACGCTCCCGGCCCTGTTCGACTGACCTGTGGACACGTGAGCGGAGGGCACCGCAAACTGTCGGTGCCCTCCGCTAGCGTGAAAAACGGGGGCTGCTCAGCCCAGCTTGGCCACGATCCGGGCGTCCCCGTCGCCCAGTTCCTCCAGCTTCCACGCGGCGGGCAGCCGGACTTCCTTCTCCGTCCGAACTCGCGTGTTGTACAGCGAAACCGAGTCCGGCAGCGCAGCGAACCGCAGGTCGGTTTGCCCCGCGAACGAAGTCCGGTGAAGGTCCAGCGAATCCGTGGCGACCACCCCGGCGAACACCGCGTCCTTCGCGAACGTCGCGTCCTTGAACGCCGTCGGCCCGGCGAATGTCGTGTCGGTGAAGTCCGCATCCTCGGCGAAAGCTGTGCCGCTGAACCATGCGTGGCTCTCGAAAACCGTGCCGCGGCAACGGAAATAGCCCAACAGGCGCCCGGACTCGGTGCCCGTGGCGGTGAAGTAGACCCGGTCCTTGAAGCGGCAGCCGCTGATGTTCGTACTGCTGTTCAGCGACGCGTACCGAAGCAGCAGGCCACCGACCAGCTTGCCCGAGAGGTCGAAGTACTCCAGCCGGGCGCCGGTCAGGTCCAGGTCGTACGCCGGGCCTTCGTCGTCTCGCCCGGGGAGCAGATCGGTGACCAGCCGTTGGGCCGTGAGCCGGACCGAGAGCTCGGGCTCCTGTTCCGCATCCAGGGCGCCTTTTGTGGGGCGGGTGTACGAAAACGGCCGCCGCAGGTACGAGCACAGCACGTCCAGCACCGTCTGCGTGTACTCCGGCCGGCTCCGCGCCAACCCGGCCAGCGCGTGCAACGCCCCCACGCGCACCTGGTCGGCCGCGTGCCCGAGCAGCTCGACCGCCTTCGCGAACCGCTCGTCGGCGACCCGCTCGCGGTCCTGTTCCGCGCGCTGCGCCTCGAGTTCGTGGCGCCGCCGCTCGATTTCCTGGCGGCGCTCCTCGACCCGGCGCCGCCGGTCGTTGAGCCACAGCGCGTACAGCGCCACGATCGCGCCGCCGGCCAGGCCGCCCGTCTTCAGCGCGTCACTGCGGCTGGTGGCGGGGTCGGTCAGCAGCCACCCGCCGACCCCGACCAGCAGCAGCACCGACGCGAGGAACGTCCACGCCAGCGGCGATCGCCACAGCTTCACCGGATCAGGACACCAGCATCGTGCTGACGCAGAAGCCCTTTTTGTCGAAGTTCGTCGCGCTCAGCGTGCCCTTGACCGGCTTGCCGGCGGACGTCCCGGTCACCTCGCCCTCGACCAGGTACTTGTCGGTGGGCACGCTGCCGAGCTGCAGCTGCAGCGGCGGCTTGAGGAACGTGTCGAGCCACGAGCTGAGCAGCTCCTTCGAGTCGGCGCAGCCCATGGCGACCGCGCCGGCGTTGTCGCCCGCGTTCAGCTTGTCGATGAAGCCCTGCAGCACGGCCTTGGCGTCCGCGTTGCTCCCGCCGCCGCCGTCGGGCGTCGTCGGCTTCGTGGCGGAGGCCGTCGGCTTCTTGGTCGTCGGCTTCGACGTGGACGGCTTGGCCGACGTGCTCGACGACGGGGCCGCGGCCGTGTTGGTGTCGTCCTTCGAAAGGAAGAACCCGGGTGCGACGAAGCCCGTGATGCCGACCAGGGCGAGCACGACGACCACGGCGGCGCCGATGGCGATCCACATCCCGGTCTTGCTCTTCTTCGGCGGCGCGGGCGGCCCGCCGAAGCCCTGCGTGTAGCCGCCGGTCGCCGGGTCCCAGCCGGACACCTGGCCGCCCGCGTTCGGGTCCCAGGCCTGCTGGCCGTACTGCTGCGCGTTCGGGTCGGCCCACGCCGACTGCTGCTGCGCGTTGGGGTCCGCCCAGGCCTGCTGCGCGTACGGGTCGCCCCACGCCGGCTGCGGGTTGGCCGGGAAACCGCCCGAGGCAGGCGGGTAGCCCTGCTGGTTCGGATCCCAGCCCTGCGGGTACTGCTGCGTCGGGTACGGCTGTTGCTGCTGGTTGGGGTCCCACCCGCCCTGCTGCTGGAAGCCACCGGACTGTGGCTGGCCGTACGGGTCGGGCTGGCCGGGCTGGCCCGGCTGAGGCGGGTAGGTCATCTTTCATGCCTTCCGGGCGCTGGGTGTTCGTGCGCTTCCGACGTCCGGCGGGCACGTGCGGTTCCCCCAGGGCGTGGCTGCAGCATTCTGCAAGCTCGGACGGTACGGCATGAAACCGGCTCCCGGTCGTGGCGACGCGAACACGTCACGATCCGGGAGCCGGGCGGGGGTGGGTCAGCCGTTGGCGAGTGCCTGGAGCCGGTCGTAGGCACCGTTGAAGGTGTCCTGGTCGAGCGGGCTCGAGGTGTACTGCCAAACGGTGTAGTAGCCCCAGTTGTAGGGCAGGGCGCCGACCGACGACGCGTACCGCGCGACCCACAGCGGGGCGGTGCTGGAGAAGTCGCCGCTCACGCAGCTGCCCCACCAGCTCGCCGACGTGTAGATCACCGGGTAGCGGCCGGTCAGGGAGTGGTAGGTGTCGTGGAAGTCGAGGATCCACGACGTCATCCCGGCCTTGCTCAGCCCGTAGCAGGTCGCGCCGTACGGGTTGTACTCCATGTCCAGCGCCCCTGGCAGCGTCCGGCCGTCCTTGGACCAGCCGCCGCCGTGGGCGACGAAGTAGCGGGCCTGCGCCGCGCCGCTCGAGGTGTTCGGCGTGGCGAAGTGGTAGGCGCCGCGGATGAAGCCCTGGTTGTAGGAGCCGTTGTACTGCTGGGTGAAGTACGGGTTGGTGTAGTTGGTGCTCTCCGTGGCCTTGGTCCAGACGAACCGCTTGCCTTGGTTCCACCAGTTCGCCCAGTCGACGTTGCCCTGGTAGCCGGCGACGTCCATGCCGGCCACCGTCGCCAGCACCTGGCCGGGGATGGCCTGGCCGGGCTGCGGCTGCTGCGCCGACTTCTGGGTGTCCGGAGTCGACTGGTCACCTTCGACGCGCCGGATCTGCGACCCCAGCTCGTGGTCGTGCTGCGCGATGTCCGCGTTGATCGCGGCCACGGGGTCGATTTCAGGGGAGAAGGTCGTCGCCTGCGCCGTGCTGCCGAGCAGGAGCAGCGTGGCCGGGACGACCAGGGCAGCGAACAGCCGCCCTCTTCGGGATGTGGACATCGTTGAATCCCTTCACGGATACCCTCGCGATGAGCGGCTTACTGCAGGTAGCCGCTCGAGCACGATTGTTAGGGACGAAGTGGCGTTTGTCACTCAGTTCCGTGAAATTGGGTATACGTGTGGGTGATTTTCTCGGGAAGAAGATCGTTAATTGGTGACGAGTTAACACCTATTATTGGACGGTTGGACCGCTCAGCCCAGTGCCAGGGCCAGCAGCCGGTCCGCTGAGCCGTTGAACCAGTCCTGGTCGCCGGGCAGCGTGCCGCGGTCGGCGAACTGCCAGATCGCGTGGATGCTCCAGCCGGACGGCAGTTCGCCGATGAAGGTGTTGTAGCGCGCGATCCAGAGCGGGTTGGCGCCGAAGCCGCCGTTGTTCGCGGTGCACCGCTTCCACCAGCTCGTCGACGTGTAGATCGTCGGGTACCGGCCGGTCGCCGCGCGGTAGGTGTCGGAGAAGGCGCGGATCCAGCCGGTCATGCCCGCCGCGTCCTTGCCGTAACACGTTTCGCCGTACGGGTTGTACTCCGCGTCGAGCGCGCCGGGGAGGGTCTTGCCGTCGGCCGACCAGCCGCCGCCGTGGGCGAGGAAGTACCGCGCCTGGGCCGCGCCGTCGGAGATGTCCGGCCGCGCGAAGTGGTAGGCGCCGCGGATCAGGCCGGCCTGGTAGGAGCCGTTGTACTGCTGCGCGAACTGCGGGTTCACGAACCCGGTGCCCTCGGTCGCCTTGACGTAGGCGAACTTGGCGCCCGACCCCGCCGCCCCGGGCCAGTCGACCGGCCCCTGGTGCCCGCTGACGTCGTGCCCGAGCTGCTGGTCGTCACCCCCGTACAGCACGTCGGGGCCCTCGCCGACGCCTTCGACCTCGGCGATCTGCGAACCCGCGTAGTGGTCCTCGGCACCGGCGTAGCGATCGACGGCCTTCGCCGGTGCCTGCCCGGCCACGAGCAGGACCGATGCGAGGACGGCGGCGAAGGGCAGCGAACGTCTTTTCACCCTCTTGCTCCCCACCGATCTCGTCAGACTTCTTCAGTCTCACGATGCACCGGCGTCGCCGGATCGGCGAGTCGATGATCACTCGATGGGGTGGTGCCCGCAGGTCAGCGCCGCTCGTCGGCGACGGCCTTCACCAGGTGCTCCGCCGGCACGACCGCCGTGATGAGGTCGTGTGGGTTGATCGCGACCGGGTGCCCGCCGAGCAGGTCGACGATGTCGCGGCCGAGCACGGCCCGCGCGTGCGGCCACTCGCGCGGCACCAGCGACTTGCGGGTGTAGGCGGGCACCATGACCCGGCCGTCGGTGTTGTGGAAACCGATGACGGTCCGCTGCACCGGCGACATCGCGTAGACGAACAGCGTCGCGTCGAGGACGACCTTCGGCAGGTCCGACGGCGGCCGGTGCTCGGTGCGGACGAGCTGCAGCAGGTGCTCCAGGTCGTTCGCCGGTTCCGGGAAGCCGAGCGCCTTGGGCGAGGGCCGGTAGCGGTCGTTGGGGTGGAAGTCGGCGACGACGTCGCCCGCGCCGTTCACCGGGTACGCGCCGACGACCGCCCACGACGGCACCGGGCCGTTCGGGTCGAAGGCCTCGTCGATGACGTACAGCCAGCTGTCGGGATTGGCGCGGGCGTTCGCGCGCATCTCCGCGGTGATCTCGGGCGTGCCGTGCTTGCCGGAGCGCCGGGCTTGCCGGCCTTCGCGCCGCGCGGCCCGGTTGTGCTTGCCGGGGCGATCGGCTCCGCTTCCGGTGGGCTGCTGCGAAACCATCCGATCCGCCTCGTCCCGCTGCGCCATCGTCATCCCCACGTTCTCGGGTGTGCCTGCCAAGTCTTGGTGCGCCACTCTACTGTTTGCCCATGGCCTCTTCGCGTTCGGTCGACCCCGGACAGTTACGTGCGGCGGTGCTGGCGATTTCCCCGTGGTTGCAGGGCGATGTGCCCGCGCCCGCGCGCCCGGAACTGGCCGCGGCGGTGCGCCTGTCCCTGCGCGCGCTGGCGGCGGACGCGCCGGGCCGGACGGTCGAGGTCCGGGTGCCACCGTTCGCCGCCGTGCAGTGCGTGGACGGGCCGCGGCACACCCGGGGCACCCCGCCGAACGTGATCGAGACCGACCCGCGCACGTGGCTCGAACTGGCCACCGGGCAACTGGACTGGACCACGGCCGTGGCGGACGGCCGGGTGTCCGCGTCGGGCACCCGGGCCGACCTGTCCCACTGGCTCCCCCTGCTCCGCCTCTGACGGCCGGGGCGGCGGGTTACGGCTTGCGGCCGACGCCGCCCGCGATGGTCCGCTGCGCGACGTTGAGCTCCTTGAGCCGCGGGCCGTCCGGCCACCAGTCGGCGCACCGCACCACCCCCGGGGGCACCATCTCGAGGCCGGGGAACAGCGCCTCGATCTCCTTGTGCGTCCGGAACGTGCCCGACCCCATCGGGCTGTGCACGAAGAAGTCCTCCATGCGCCGCGCGGTCGCCGAGTCGTCGTTTTCGGGGTCGAAGAAGTGGCTGAGCCCGACGAAGGAGCCGGACGGCAGCGCGTCGACGTACTCCTTCATGATCTCGGCCGGCCGGTCGTGGTCGCCCTTGTAGTGGTGCAGGGTGCCCATCTGCAGGAGGACGAGCGGCTGGCTGAAGTCGATGTGCTGGCGCACGATCTCGTTCTCGAGGATCTTCTGCGGTTCGAAGATGTCTTCGGCGACGAAGTGGGTGTGCTCGTTCTCTTCGAGCAGGGCCCGTCCGTGTGCGAGGACAACCGGGTCGTTGTCGATGTAGACGACCTTGGTCTCCGGGTTGATCCGCTGGACGACCTGGTGGGTGTTCTCCGCCGTCGGCAGGCCGGAGCCGAGGTCGAGGAACTGGGTGATGCCGGTCTGGCCGGCGAGGAACCGGCAGACGCGGATGAGGAACCCGCGGTTCTCGAACGCGAGGTCCTGGGCCTCCGGGGCGGCCTTCTGCACCTGCTGCAGGACCTGCCGGTCGATCTCGTAGTTGTCCTTCCCCAGCAGGAAGGCGTCGTAGACGCGCGCGATGCTCGCCCGGGTGGGGTCGACTCCGACGGGCACTCGTTCGGTCGCCGCGGCGTCCGGCATGGTGAACCTCGCAAGTTGTGTGTTGTAAGTCTCGTGCTCTACGTACAGTAGGACGGCGCGCGCATGGGGTAAACCGGGTCACCCCTTTGCGCAAGAAGGCTTAACGTGTACTTTCGGTAGTCGGGCTAGGACCCCCTGGTGACGTGAGCGCGGAAGGGCCGGGAATGAACGCGGTGAACGCGTCCGCAGGTGAACAGAACATCGGCCCGACGGCACGCCGCATGATCCTGGGCTCGCAGCTTCGCCGGCTCCGTGAAGAGGCCGGCATCACCCGCCAGCAGGCCGGTTACAACATCCGCGGGTCCGAGTCGAAGATCAGCCGGCTGGAGCTGGGCCGGGTCGGGTTCAAGGAACGCGACGTCACCGACCTGCTGACGATGTACGGCGTCGACGACCCGACGGAGCGCCGCGCGTTCCTCGACATGGTCAAGCAGTCGAACGAGCCGGGCTGGTGGCGGCGCTTCGGCGACACCATGCCGAACTGGTTCACCGACCTCGTCGGCCTCGAAGAAGCCGCCGCGCGAATCCAGATCTGGGAGCCGGTCTACGTGTCGGGGCTCCTGCAGGTCGAGCCGTACGCCCGGGCGATTTTCAGCCATGGCCGTCCGGACATGGCCGACGAGCGGGTCGACCAGCTGGTCGCGCTGCGGATGCGGCGGCAGAAGATGTTCAGCAGGCCGGACGCGCCCCGCGTGTGGATGGTGCTCGACGAGTCGGTGCTGCACCGCCCGATCGGGGGCCCGAAGGTGCTCAAGCAGCAGATCGAATACCTGCTCGAGATGAGCGCGTTGCCGCACGTGTCAGTCCAGGTGCTGCCGTACGCGAGCAGCGGGCTGTCGGCGGAACACGCCTTTTCGCTGCTGCGATTCGGTGAGCCGGAGCTGCCGAACATCGCCTACGTCGAGTACCTGACCGGCGCGCACTACATCGAGAAGCGCGAAGAGATCGAAAAATACAGCCGCGCGCTGGACATGCTGGCGGTCGACGCGGAGACGCCGGAGCGGAGCCGGGCGATGCTCGCGAAGCGCCGCCAGGAGATCTAGCCGCCGTTGCCGTGCTTCGCCGGTCGACTTTGCTCCGATGAGCGGTAACGAAGAGTAGCTATTACGCCGTTCGTGCGCCTATCTGTCCCCCGATAGGTTAACGGCAGCTCGGCAATTCTTACCGTCCGAGAACTTTGCAAGAAATTCTGCACGTGCATTTACCGCTGCAGGCACACGTGCTAACCTCGGATACGCGGGCAAATGCACATGCAGATGCATCGTCCGGAAGGCTTTTCTGCTTCGAGAGGTGGGATCATGGCTGAGCGATTCGAAAACGGCGTCCCGGCTGATCGGCTGACCGGTGTCGAATGGCGCAAGGCGAGCTACAGCAACTTCAACGGCAACTGCGTCGAGGTCGCGCCGTTGTCCAACGGGGAGATCGCGATGCGCAACTCGCGGTTCCCGACCGGCCCGGCGCTCGTCTACACGCGGGCCGAGATGGCGGCGTTCCTGGCGGGCGCGAAGGACGGTGAATTCGACGATGTCCTCGGCTGAGGGCGTCGCCACCGTCTTCGACATCGAAACCGGATTGCAGGAATTGGTGGCCCGCGGCTACCAATTCGTCCACCCCGCCGACGAACGCGGTGAGGTCCTCGCGGTCGTCGGCGTGCGGGTGCACGACGACGTGGTGGACGTCGTCCGGCTCAACGCCGAAGACGACGTCGTGGCGACCAGGATGCCCGGCTCCGAAGAGAACATCTTCGAGCCGGAGCGGTGGCTGTGGCGCCGCCGCGGAGAAGGCGCGCAGGTGCTGTCGGAGATCCTTTCGCTGCCGGATGCGTGCTAGCGGTACAGGCTTGCAGGCCCCGTCCGAAGTGGTCAGAACCACGCCGGGCGGGGCCTGACCCGTGTCCGGACCGTCTACACTGAAACCGGCCTGATCACGTCTTCCCAGGAGCTCCTCGGTGGTTTCCGACCCGCAAGTCGTGTCCGACCAGCCCGACCCGGAACCCCGTGAGGAGTGTGGCGTCTTCGGCGTCTGGGCTCCCGGGGAAGAAGTCGCGAAGCTGACCTACTACGGCCTGTACGCCCTGCAGCACCGGGGCCAGGAGGCCGCCGGCATCTCCGTCTCCGACGGCTCGCAGATCGTGGTCTTCAAGGACCTCGGCCTGGTCAGCCAGGTGTTCGACGAGCAGATCCTGCAGTCGCTGCAGGGGCACATCGCCGTCGGGCACTGCCGGTACTCGACCACCGGCGCGACCATCTGGGAGAACGCCCAGCCGATCTTCCGCACCACCGCGACCGGCAGCGGCCTCTCCTTCGCGCACAACGGCAACCTCGTCAACACGGCCGAGCTGCGCGAACGCACCATCGAAGCGGGTCTCAAGCCGCACGCGGGCCTGACCGGCTCGTCCAGCGACTCCGACCTGATCTGCGGCCTGCTCGCCGCGAACGCCGCCGACAAGGGCATCGAGGCCGCCGCCATGGAGCTGCTGCCCACCCTCAAGGGCGCCTTCTGCCTGGTCTTCGCCGACGAGAACACGCTCTACGCGGCCCGCGACCCGCACGGCGTGCACCCGCTGGTGCTCGGCCGGCTCGAGCGTGGCTGGGTCGTTTCCAGCGAGACGGCGGGTCTTGACATCGTCGGCGCGTCCTTCGTCCGCGAGGTCGAGCCCGGTGAACTGATCGCCATCGACGCCGCGGGCCTGCGCTCGTCCCGGTTCGCGAACCCGGACCCCAAGGGCTGCGTCTTCGAGTACGTCTACCTCGCCCGCCCCGACACGACGATCGCCGGCCGCGGCGTCCACGCCACCCGCGTCGAGATCGGCCGCCGCCTGGCCACCGAGCAGCCGGTCGAGGCCGACCTGGTCATGCCGGTGCCGGAGTCGGGCACCCCGGCCGCGATCGGCTACGCGCAGGGCTCCGGCATCCCCTACGGCACCGGCCTGGTGAAGAACGCCTACGTCGGGCGCACCTTCATCCAGCCGTCGCAGACCATCCGCCAGCTGGGCATCCGGCTCAAGCTGAACCCGCTGCGGGACGTCATCCGCGGCAAGCGCCTGGTCGTGGTGGACGACTCGATCGTCCGCGGCAACACCCAGCGCGCGCTCGTTCGCATGCTGCGGGAGGCCGGCGCGCTCGAAGTGCACGTCCGGATCGCGTCACCGCCGGTGCGCTGGCCGTGCTTCTACGGCATCGACTTCGCCTCGCGGGCCGAGCTGGTCGCCAACGGCGTCGACCTCGACGGCATCCGCCGGTCGATCGGGGCCGACTCGCTGGGCTACATTTCCCTGGAGGGCCTGGTCGCGGCGACGGAGCAGCCGAAGTCGCGGCTGTGCACGGCGTGCTTCTCGGGCGAGTACCCGATCCCGCTGCCGGAGGACGCGCTGATCGGGAAACACCTGCTCGAAAGCCTCGACGCGGTCAATGGCGCGGCGACCCCCGTCAGCCCCGCCGGGTACGGTGCCGAAGACGCCGTCCGGCGTCCCTAGCAGTCCTTCCAGTAGGGAGTCCTTCCACCGTGAGCGAGTCCACGAGCGCCACGTACGCCGCCGCCGGCGTCAGCATCGACGCCGGCGACCAAGCCGTCGAGCTGCTCAAGCCGCACGCCGAGCGGGCGACGCGGCCCGAGGTCATGGGTGGCGTCGGCGGTTTCGCCGGGCTCTTCTCCCTGAAGCTCGACAAGTGGAAGGAGCCGGTGCTCGCGTCGTCGACCGACGGCGTCGGCACGAAGATCGCGGTCGCGCAGGCGCTCGACAAGCACGACACCGTCGGCATCGACCTGGTCGCGATGGTGGTCGACGACCTGGTCGTGACCGGGGCCGAGCCGCTGTTCCTGCAGGACTACATCGCTGTCGGCAAGGTGCACCCGGAGAAGATCGCCGCGCTGGTCGGCGGCATCGCCGAGGGCTGCGTCCGGGCCGGCTGCGCGCTGCTCGGCGGCGAGACCGCCGAGCACCCGGGCCTGATGGGCGAGCACGACTACGACATGTCGGCCACCGGCGTCGGCGTGGTCGAGGCGTCGCAGCTGCTCTCGCCGGAAAAGGTCCGTCCGGGTGACGTCGTGCTGGCCCTCGAGTCGTCGGGCCTGCACTCGAACGGCTACTCGCTGGCCCGGCACGTGCTGCTGGACATCGCCCGGATGCCGCTCGGCGGGTACGTCGAGGAGTTCAGCCGCACCCTCGGCGAGGAGATGCTGGAGCCGACGCGGATCTACGCGAAGGACTGCCTCGCCCTCGCCGCGGAGACCGAGGTGCGGACGTTCGCGCACATCACCGGCGGCGGCCTGGAGGCCAACCTCGCCCGGGTCATGCCGCGTGGCCTGGTCGCCCGGCTGGACCGCGGCACCTGGACGCCGTCCGCGGTGTTCGCACTGATCGGCCAGCGCGGCAAGGTCGAGCGCGCCGAGCTGGAGAAGACCTTCAACATGGGGGTCGGCATGGTCGCGATCGTCGGCGCCGAAGACGTCGACCGGGCGCTGGCCATGCTGACCGCGCGGCACGTCCCGGCGTGGGTGCTGGGTGACGTCCAGCCCGCCGACGACGTCGACGGCCCGCGCGCGGTGCTCTCGGGCGATCACCCGCGCTTCTGACAGCGTTTTCTGAAAAGCGCCTTGATCGCGGCTGTCACACTGGTGTCATGGCAGCCGGAGACGTGGTGGTCGGCTCCCGGTTCACGATCCCGGGAGCCGAGCTGAACGAGCGCTTTTCGCGGTCGTCCGGCCCTGGCGGCCAGGGGGTCAACACCACGGATTCGCGGGTCGAGCTGTCGTTCGACGTCGCTGGTTCACCGTCGATCCCCGAGCATCTGCGGGACCGGGTGCTGGCCGGGCTCGGCGCCCGGCTGGTCGACGGCGTCCTGACGATCGCGGCCAGCGAACACCGCTCCCAGCTGCAGAACCGGGAAGCCGCGCGCGGCCGCCTGACGAATCTGCTGCTCGACGCGTCGGCCCCGCCCCCGGCGAAGCGGCGCCCCACGAAGCCTTCTCGCGGTTCGAAGGAGCGCCGCCTGGCGTCGAAGAAGCGCCGGAGCGACGTGAAACGAGGCCGCTCCGGCCGCTTGAACGACTAGCTCAGCGAGAGGTGCACGCACTCGCCCGCCGGCCGGTAGCCGACGCGGGCGTAGACGTTGCCGATCCCCAGGTCACCGGGGGTGAGGAACGCCGTGTGGGCCCCGGCCTCGTGGACCTCGCGGGTGAGGTGCGCGGTCAGCGCCGCGGCGATCCCGCGGCCCCGGTACGGCTCGAGCACCGCGATCCCGGCGATCTCGGTGGTGCCGTCGACGATTTCGAGCGCGAGCCCGCCACCGACGACTGCCCCCGTTCCGACGTCCTCCGCCAGGAGATGCCGGACACCGGTGCCGGACCGGAGTTGCTCGACCTCGTCGTCACCGATCTCCGCGGGTTCGCCGAACGCCGTGTGCTGCGCCGACCGCATGCGCCGGAAGTCCCCGGCGGACTCCGGCACGCGCAGCCGGATGCCGGCCGGGACCGGCCGGTCGACCCGCGCGGCCGGCGCGCACGTCATCAGCGGCACCCGACGTTCGAGCTCGTACCCCGCTCCGACCAGCAGTTTCTCCAGGTCGGGTGCAACGTCGGTGAAGTACTCCAGCCGCGGGAGCAGCTCCCGCCGCCGGTAGGCCGCGGTCAGCGCGTCGATCTCGGCCGCCGTCGGCTGCGCGCCGTCGTCCGGGATCGCGTAGTTGAGCATCGGGTGGGGTGTGCCCGGCGAGTAGGTCGCGAGGAACGGGCCGACCCGCTCGCTCTCCCGGCCGCGCGGTGCGGTCGTGCGGACATAGGCCTGAATGGCGGACATGTGAGCCCTTTCGAAAAGCACGTCAAGGAACCGCAGCCCTGGAACGGGCATGCGGGCAGGGCGCTGGGCGTCGGGCCTAGCGGGGGCCGACGCCGGAGGCGGCGCCAGGCATAGGCAGTCATTCCTTGAACTCGAAACGGGCTCTTCGAGGCCATGGTCGCACGGGCGGCAAGCGGATTACCGGCGTTCCGGGTGCGCGATGATGCACTGTCCACAGTGGAGCATGGAGCCTGTGGACAACCCTGTGGATGAATTCGAGGGAAAAGTGTGAAAGTGCTGCGGCGCAACGAGAAGACGCGGAGCTGGCCTGTGTACTACTTCGCGGCCAGTTCGCGCGCCTGCTCGAGCAAGCGCTGAAGGTGCAGACCCCGCCGGACGTCGCAGGGGTGCGTCGTCGTGCCGCTGGCGATCATCGCTGCGAAATCGTCCAGCAGTGCGGTGTAGGACTCCTGCGCGGAGCCCGGTTTGCGGCCGAGCGTCCGGTAACCGTGCTGTCCCCAGACCGCGACTTCGACGACGGTCGGCTGCACCGGCAGCCGCAGCGAGAGCGTGGCCGTGCTGACCACGCCGCCGTCGTGCGCCAGCATCAGGTGCCAGAGGTCGCCGGGGCTCTGGCGGGCCGCCACCACCTCGGTGATCGGGCCGAGCGCGGCGTCCAGCATGTCGAGGGCGTGCGGGCCGATGTCGAACAGCGCGCCGCCGTCGTCCTGCCGCCACTCCGAGGCGGCGTACTGGCCGCCGAGCAGCGCGCCGGACAGCCAGCGCGCGCCGCCGCCCGCCCAGCCGCCCGCCTGGGCGAGACCGGCGAGCCACTCCTGGGTCTGCGCCGAGTAACGCAAGGTCAGCACCACGAGCGCGGCCACGTCGGCGGCCGCGACCGCGTCGGCCAGCCGTCGCGCGCCGTCGAGGTCGGCGGCGATCGGCTTCTCCAGGATCAGGTGCTTCCCGGCCTCGGCCGCGCGCACGCCCAGCTCGGCCTGGATCGACGGCGGAACGGCGAGCGCGACCGCGTCCACCTGCTCGAACAGCTCCTCGACGCTGCCGGCGACGGCCGCGCAGTGCGTCTCCGCAAGCGTTTGCGCCGCCTCCGGCCGCCGGGCCCAGACCGCGGTCAGCGCCGTGCCGGGGTGATCCGCCAGTCCGGGCGCGTGGATCGTCGTGGCCCACGGGCCGGCGCCGATCAGGCCGACACGCAGCTGTCCGTCCGCGTTGAGCTGTCCCACGGCCCGCAGTCTAGGTGTGTCCCGCGTCGCTCCGGAACCGCACCTGTGCCGGGCGCCGACGTGGTTAAAGTGCCTGCATGATCGCCTCCCGCCTGTCCCGGCTCGCCACCGTCTTCGCCGTGCTGCTCGGCGCCGGCCTCATCGGAGCCGCGCCCGCTTCGGCGACGGGCACCGACGGGGCCTGCCCGGAGGGCGGCGGCGTGACGGTGGTCGTCGATTTCGGCGACCTGGGCCCCGGATCAGTGGTCCGCTGCGCCCCCGGGACGCCCGCGAACGGCGTCGCGGCCTTGCAGGAGGCCGGGATCGAGGTGGCCGGCTCCCAGAAGTACGGCCTCGCGGTGGCCTGCCGGATCAACGGACAGCCCGGTCCCGACGTCGAGTCGTGCGCGGGGATGCCGTCGGCGACGGCGTACTGGAGCTACTGGCACGCCTCCGCCGGAGGCAGCTGGACGTCGAGCCAGGAAGGCGCCCAGACGGCGAAGCCGGTTCCCGGCGGGTTCGAAGGGTGGGCGTTTGCGCGTCCGAAGTCGGCGAACGACCTGCCGGCGCCGCCGCGGGTGCCGCCGGTCCGGCAGGTTTCCTCGCCGGCTCCCGCTCCCGCCGCTGACCAGGGCAGTTCGTTCCCGTGGGGCCTGGTGATCGGGGCGGTCGTGATCGTGCTGGTCGGCGGCGCCGGGCTCGTCGTCGCCCGTCGCCGGCGTGCGCAGTAGGGCGCTGCACCCCGGCGCCTGGTGGGCCTGGGCGCTCGCGCTGGCCGTCGCCGCGAGCCGGACGACGAACCCGCTGCTGCTCGGCCTGATCATCGCCGTCGCCGGGTTCGTCGTCGCGAACCGGCGGAGTGACGCGCCCTGGGCGCTGGCGTTCCGGCTGTACGTCTACGTCGGCGCGCTGATCGTCGCCTCCCGCGTGCTGTTCCGGATCCTGATCGGCGGCGAAGACGGCGGGCACGTGCTGTTCACGCTGCCGCGGGTCCCGCTCGCCGCCGGGTTGTCCCTGTTCGGGCCGGCGTCGGCGGAGGAGCTGCTCGGCGGTTTCTACGACGGCCTGCGGCTGGCGACGATGGTCGTCTGCGTCGGCGCGGCGAACGCCCTGGCCAACCCGAAACGCCTGCTCAAGGCGGTCCCCGGGGCGTTGTACGAGGTGGGCACGGCGGTGACGGTGGCGTTGACGGTCGCCCCGCAGCTCGTCGAGAGCGTCCAGCGCGTGCGGCGCGCCCGGCGACTGCGGGCGGGCCGGACTCGCGGGCTGCGGGCGGTCAAGGGCATCGTGGTGCCGGTGCTGGAGGACGCGATGGACCGGTCCCTGCGGCTGGCGGCCGCGATGGACTCCCGGGGCTACGGCCGCCGGGCCTACCTGAGCGCCGGGCTGCGGGTGCTGATCGCTTCCTGCGTCCTGGCCGGGCTGATGGGCGTGTGCGTCGGCGTCTACGGCGTGCTCGACGGGACGTCGTCCTGGCTCGGGGTGCCGTTGCTGGCGGCCGGCCTGGTCGTGGCCGTCGCCGGCTTCGTGCTCGGCGGCCGGCGGGTGCGGCGGACGGCGTACCGGCCCGACCCGTGGCGGTGGCCGGAGACGCTGGTCGTCGCGGCCGGCGTCGGGGCGTGCGCGCTGCTCTTCGCGACCGCGCGGATCGACGCGGGCCGGTTGTTCCCTTCGCTGAGCCCGCTGCGCTGGCCGGAGGTGTCCTGGGCGCACGCGTTGTCCGTGCTGGTCGCGGTGCTGCCGGCGTTCGTTTCGCCCCCTGTTCCGGAGGTCGTCCGATGATCGAGTTTTCGCGGGTCACGGTGACCTACCCGGACGCCTCGCGGCCGGTGCTGTCGGACGTGTCGCTGCTGGTCGAAGAGGGCGAGCTGTGCCTGGTCGCGGGGCCGACGGGGGCGGGCAAGTCGACGTTCCTCGGCGCGCTCAACGGGCTCGTCCCGCACTTCACCGGCGGCCGGCTTTCCGGCCGGGTCGTCGTCTCCGGTCTGGACACGGCTCGCTACCCGCCTCGCGAGCTGGCTTCGGTCGTCGGCGTCGTCGGGCAGGACCCGCTCGCGGGGTTCGTGACGGACACCGTCGAGGAGGAACTCGCGTACGCGATGGAGCAGCTGGCGGTGCCGCCGGACGTCATGCGCAAGCGCGTCGAGGAGACCCTGGACCTGCTGGGCATCGCGGAGCTGCGCAACCGTCCACTGCGGACACTGTCGGGCGGTCAGCAGCAGCGCGTGGCGATCGGTTCGGTGCTGACGGCGCACCCGGCGGTGGTGGTGCTGGACGAGCCGACGTCGGCGCTGGACCCGACGGCGGCCGAGGACGTGCTGGCGGCGATCACCCGGCTGGTGCACGACCTGGGGACGACGGTGATCGTCGCGGAGCACCGCATGGAGCGGGTGGCGCAGTACGCGGACCGGCTGCTGTACCTGCCGGGCGACGGTTCGGTGCGCTCCGGACCGCCGGCCGAGATCTTGGCGACGTCGTCGATCGCACCCCCGATCGCCGAGCTGGGGCGGCTGGCGGGCTGGTCACCGCTGCCGCTGTCGGTGCGGGACGCGCGGCGGGTCGCGGGGCCCCTCCGCGACCGGCTCGCGCCGAGTCGTCAAAAACTGTCGGTGGTGGGTCGTAGTCTTTCGGTGACCGGTTCGGCACTGGATGTGAGAGGGGTGGTGGTCCGATACGGAGATGTCCTGGCGGTGCGCGGGGTGGACCTGCGTGTCGGACCGGGAGAGGTGGTCGCGCTGATGGGACGCAACGGCTCCGGCAAGTCGTCGCTTCTCTGGGCGGTGCAGGGCAGCGGCCCGAGGTCGGCGGGGAAGGTCGACGTCGGTGGCGCGGACCCGGCAGCGCTCAAGCCACGAGTGGCCCGTCAGCGCGTGGGCCTGGTCCCGCAGACCCCGGCCGACCTGCTGTACCTCGATTCGGTGGACGCCGAGTGCGCACAGGCGGACGCCGAGTCGGAGGTCCCGGCGGGAACGGCCCGGGCCCTGCTGGACCGGCTCGCCCCCGGAATCGCCGGTGAAGCGCACCCCGGCGACCTTTCGGAAGGGCAGCGGCTGGCGGTGGTGCTGGCGATCCAGCTGGCGTCGGCCCCACCGCTGGTCCTGCTCGACGAGCCGACGCGCGGCCTCGATTACCACGCAAAACGGCGCTTCGCGGCAGCCCTGCGAGAGCTGGCCTCGCAGGGCCACGCGGTAGTGCTGGCAACCCACGACGTCGAGTTCGTGGCAACGGCGGCCGACCGCGTGGTGGTCATGGCCGAGGGCGAGGTGGTAGCGGACGGCCCGACGAAGGAGGTGATCGTCGCCTCGCCGGCCTTCGCCCCGCAGGTGGCGAAGATCCTCGCGCCGCAGCAGTGGCTGACGGTGGACGAGGTAGCGGAAGCGCTGGCATGAGCACGCGGAGGGTGGGGCGGGGGCGGGCGGGGGGCCAAGGTCAACGAGCGCACTCGGCCGTGGTCTGCGGGTCGCGGCTGTCGATGGCTCGCCGGTGGGCAAGCGCCTCGGTGTGGGCTGGCGGGTTGTGGTGGCTGGCCGCGCGGAGGTGGGTGACTGCTTCGGTGTTGGCTGGCGGGTCGTGGTTGGTGGCGGCCGCTCGGAGGTGGGTGACCGCTTCGGTGTGGGCTGGCGGGTTGTGGTGGGTGGCCGCTCGGAGGTGTGCGGCCACTCGGGCGCTGGCTCGCGGTGCGTGGTTGGCGAGGTCTCACTGGTGCGCGAGCGCCCCGGTGCTGGCTCGCGGGTCGCGGTTGGTGGCCGCTCGGAGGTGTGCAGCCGCTCGGGCGCTGGCCTGCGGGCCGCGGTTCGGCCTGCCTCGCAGCTGCGCGACCGCTCCGGCCCCAACACTTGCATCGCCGCTGTCGGCGCGCCGCAGGTGCCGGCAGGCGCCTCTGCGCGCTCCGGCGTGCCCGGCTGGCTCGCGCGGAGCCATCCCGCGCTGCTCGGCGTGGCGGCCGAGCGTCCAAAGACGCCTGGCGATGCCCCGCGGATTCCGGCGC
Source organism: Amycolatopsis sp. NPDC058278 (assembly GCF_042881395.1). Lineage (NCBI taxonomy): Bacteria > Bacillati > Actinomycetota > Actinomycetes > Pseudonocardiales > Pseudonocardiaceae > Amycolatopsis > Amycolatopsis sp. NPDC058278. The sequence goes on from NZ_JBHVXZ010000001.1 coordinate 205,341, forward strand.
CCACAGCCAGCCACCAGCTCGCAGCCGCCTCACACCCGGCCGGTGCTCCGCGGCACTCGCCGATCAGCGCGGACTCACCCGCCGGCGCTCCCGAAGCGGCTGCGGTGACACCGGCATGACCGACTTCCTCGGCCCTCCGCCTCGCGCTGTTCGCCTGACTCCGCGGCCCGCGCTGGTCCTCAGCGTCGCGAGCGTTCTCGGGCTGGCCATGTTCTGCTGGCCTCTGCTTGCCCACCCGCAGCCGACCGCGGCCGCGCACACTGCTGATGCGCCCTTTGTCTTCATGGCGACCCTGCCGGTGCTGCTCCTGGTCGTGCTCGCCGAACTTTCCCGCGGTGGCATCGATGCCAAGGCGCTCGCCCTCCTCGGGGTGCTCTCGGCCGTCAACGCCGGGCTTCGGCCTCTCGGGGCCGGCACCGGGGGCATCGAGCTGGTCTTCTTCCTGCTCGTGCTCGCCGGCCGGGTCTTCGGGCCCGGCTTCGGGTTCGTGCTCGGCTCGACCTCGCTGTTCACCAGTGCGCTGCTCACCGCCGGTGTGGGGCCGTGGCTGCCGTTCCAGATGCTGGCGTCGTCGCTGATCGGGCTGGGGGCCGGGCTGCTTCCGCGGAAACCGCGCGGCAAAGCCGAGATCGCCCTGCTCGTCGGGTACGGCGTCTTCGCGGCCTACTTCTTCGGGCTGCTGATGAGCCTGTGGTCGTGGCCGTTCCTCGCCGGTGACTCCGCGCAGCTCGGCTTCGTGCCCGGTGCGCCGCTGGTGGAGAACCTCCACCGGTTCGCCGTCTACACCGTCCTGACGTCGACCCTCGGCTGGGACACCGGCCGGGCGATCACCAACGCGGTCGCGATCGTCCTGCTCGGGCCGGCTGTCCTGGCCGTACTACGGCGCGCCGCGAGGCGCGCCGCCTTCGACGCGCCCGTGACATTCGATCAGCCGTAGGAGTAGAAGCCGCGGCCCGTCTTCTTGCCGAGGAGGCCCGCGTCCACCATGCGCAGCAGCAGCGGCGGCGACGAGTACAGCGGCTCCTTGAACTCCGCGTACATCGAGTCCGCGATGGCCTTGATCGTGTCCAGCCCGATCAGGTCGGACAGCCGCAGCGGGCCCATCGGGTGGGCCGTGCCCAGCTCCATGCCGCGGTCGATGTCCTCGGCCGAGGCGAAGCCCGACTCGATCATCCGGATCGCCGAGAGCAGGTACGGCACCAGCAGCGAGTTCACGATGAACCCGGCGCGGTCCTGCGAGCGGATCACGGTCTTGCCCAGCGCCGTCGTCGCGTGGTCTTCCGCGCGGCGGGCGGTCTCCTCGCTGGTCAGCAGCGAGGGCACCAGCTCCACCAGCGGCAGCACCGGCACCGGGTTGAAGAAGTGGATGCCGACCACCTGCTGCGGCCGGCTCGTCGCCATGCCCAGCTTCATGATCGGGATCGACGACGTGTTGGACGCGAACAGCGCGTCCTCGGCCTCGACGATCTTGTCCAGCTGGCGGAAGACGTCGATCTTCGCCTGCTCCTGCTCGAGGATCGCCTCGATGACCAGGTCGCGGTCGGCGAACTCGGCGATGTCCGTGGTGAACCGGAGCCTGGCGAGCGCCGCGTCGGCGTCCTCGGTGGTCAGCTTGCCGCTCTTGACGCCGCGTTGCAGCGACTTCTCGATGCGTGCCCTGCCCGCGTCGAGCGCCGGCTGGTTCACCTCGGTGATCACGACGTCCAACCCGGACCGTGCGTGTACCTCGGCGATACCGGACCCCATGAGGCCCGCCCCGACGACTCCAACCCGACTTACCACCGGCTCACTCCTTCGTCGCTTCGCAGCCCGCGCGCCTCATTCGGACAACACTGTGGACGCGTTTGTGGGCAGCACACGACGCGCGAGGGCGCTCGCCGGACGTGCCGGCTTCGCCCTCGCGCGTTTACGCGTGCTCAACGACGGTACTCGTCGTACCCGTCGTCGTACGGGTCTTCATACCCGCTGTCGGCAGGCTCCTCGTGGTGGTTGTCACTGGAGGAGTTACTCGACAGCTCGCGCTGCAAAGCATCGAAGTCAGTCTCGTGCGAGCTGTACTTGAGCTCACGCGCCACCTTCGTCTGCTTGGCCTTAGCCCGGCCGCGCCCCATGGCTCGACCCCCTCGCACAGGGGCGGGGCGGCCGGGGGAATCGGCGGCCCCGCATCGTCTCGACAATTATTTCCTGCTCACACCGTACCGTGTCCCGGGGGTTCGATGCGACGTGGCACGGTGTGCCGGTCACGACAGTGTTCGCCGGACACCGGTTACCGGCCGGTCGGTGGCGATCGGTGCAGGTAGACGTGCCACGATCTACCCGTGCTTCGTCCCTTCGTGGCTTACCTGCGGGTGTACGAACCCCTGCTCGCCCTGGGCGATCCGCCGGACGAGCGGCTGCGTGCGGCCGTCGCCGCGGCCAAGCTCCGGCGGACGGACGCGGGCGCGCGCGAGCAGGCCATGTGGCTCAGGTCACAGGTGGCCGCGCCGCGGCGGCTGCTGCCCGCCGAGCTCGCCGACGGCCGGCCGGCGCCGAGCCTGCTGACCGACGTCCTGGTGCTCGACCCCGCGGAAGTGCCGGGCGGCAAGGCCGAGCACGGCCCGCTCGTCTGCCCGCTGGAGCTGCGGGCCCGCTCGGCGGCCGCGCTGGTCACCTTCCTCGGCGACGCGCACCCGGCGCTGAAGAACGTCGTCCTCGACGAAGGCGGCTTCACCCAGGAGACGATCCGCGCGCGGACGAAGTCGGCGATGGTGGACCTGAGCACGTCGGCGGCGCACACGTTGTCGACGACCTGGACCGTCCCGCTGCCGTGGTTCGTGCTGATCGAGCCGGAGGAACGGCGCCTGGTGCTCGGCGACGGCCGGGCCGACCCCCGGCGCGAGCTGTCTTGGCGGGCGACCCTCGCCGACGCGCAGCACCGCGCCCGCGAGGCCGGCGAGCTGCTGGAGCAGACCTTCGGCGACTCCGGGCCGGGCCGCGTGCTGTTCGAGACGCGCCGGTGGCTGGACAACTTCCACGCGGACTCGGTGGTCGAGCTCGACTACGGCGGCCTGGTGCAGTTGTTCACGGACCCGGTCCTGGAAGCCGACAACACGGCCGACGAGGTCCACGACATCCTGGACGCCCTGCGCTCGGGCAACGTCGAGGAGCTGGCCGAGCTGTTCTCGGACCTGCGGGAGTTCTGGGGCGACGTGGCCGCCCGCGAACGCGCCAACTAGGGGACAACCGGACGGTCCGGCGGCTTCCCGGCCCGGAACTGTCGGTGCTTCCCGGTAGCGTGGAAAACGGGGGCTGCTCAGCCGCGCCGATCAGCCACGGCGCGCGAAGCTGCACCGCCGCCCATCAGCGCAACTCCGGCACCCGGATCTCGCCGACCGGCCGCCCGCCACCCAAAACCGCAGGCCGGGCCAGCTCGTCGAGCCCCGACACGTCCGCCCCGAGGTACCGCAGTGCCTCCACCGCCAATGGCGCGCAAGCCCGCTTCGCGCCGTCGTCCACCTTCATCGCCACCGCGAACCCGTCCGGCAGCGCGAACGCCTGGACCCCTTCCGCGCCGGCCTTCGCGACCAGACCCTCCACACCGGACATCAACGCCGTGTCTTCGCGGCCCGTCCCCGCCACCAGCCACGGATGCGCCCGCATCGCCGAAGCGACCTTCGCCGAAGGGCCTTCGGAAGCACCGGCGATCCGGCCGAAGGCGCGAGCCAGCCCTGTCAGGGAGAACGCGAACAGCGGCGCGCCACAGCCGTCGACACCCGTGTGGGCGATCGGCTCGCCGGTCAGCTCCGAGACCGCGCCCGCGATCGCCTGCTGAAGGGGATGGTCCGGCGCGGCGTACCCGGCCACCGGCCAGCCGGCCCGGACGCAGGTCGTCAGCATCGCCGTGTGCTTGCCCGAGCAGTTCATCATCACCCGGCGCGGCTCGGCCGCGTCGCGCATGCTCGGCACGTGGAGGGGGAAGTCCGGTGGGCACGCCAGGTCGTCTTCGCGCAGGCCGGCCGCGTCCAGCAGCTCCAGCACCCGTTTCACGTGCCCGGGCTCGCCCGAGTGGGACGCGCACGCCAGCGCCAGGTCCTCGCCCGTGAAGTCCAGGCCCGCGCGCAGCATGCCGACCGCCTGCAGCGGCTTGTTCGACGACCGCGGGAAGACGGGTGAGACCACGTCGCCGAGGGCCAGGCGGGCCTCGCCTTCCGGACCCGTGATCACGAGGGCGCCTCTGTGGACGCTTTCGACGAAGCCGGAGCGGACGACTTCGGCGAGCACGGGGTCGGTCACTCGCCGCGGCCGCCTTCGTTCTCCAGCAGCTCGTCCACTGTGGCCGATCCCTGCTGGTAGCGCTGGGCGATCTCCGCGTTCAGCGTGTCCATCACGCCTTGGACCTCGCGGCGGAACGACGACACCGACAGCTCTTCGCGCGCGTAAGTGTCCAAAGCGGAGGCGAGCTTTTCGTCCGACAGGGACTCGACGTCGGTCAGGTCCGTGTCGCCGATCAGGGCCTCGGCGTGGCGCCGGTGCTCGCCCGCGCGGGACGGCTCCAGCTGCTGGTGACGCCCCGAACCCGCCGCCGGGCCCAGTGCGTTGTCGGCCAGGATCGTGGCCAGCTGGTCGACGATGCTCGCTTCGCCGCCGGAACTGCGCCGCGCCTGCTCAGCGCGCACGATGTCGATCCGGGCGTGCAGGAGACGCCGCAGGTAGGACAGGTCGGTCTCTTCTTGCGCGGCTTCGTCGCGCCGCTCGCGCAGCACCTTCAGCGGCAGATCACCCAGGCCGCTGAGGTACCCCGGGCCGAGCACGCGGTCGATCCGCCGCCTGCCGCCGGGCCGCACTTCGATCACAGCGCAGTTTATCCCGGTTGAGCGTGATCTCGCTGTCAGGGGCTTTCCTTCAGCCACGGAGTTGCGCCGCCGCCGCACGCCCCGGTGCGGGCTGTTCCGCGGGCACGGAGTCGGGGTCGATCGCCGCCTGGACGAGGTTGTCCTCCGACCCCGCCAGCAGCTCCGCATCCACCGGGGTCGACCGCTTGACCAGCGCCAACGCGATCGGGCCGAGCTCGTGGTGCTGGATCACCGTGCCGATCCGGCCGACCGTGCGGCCGTCCAGCAGCACCGGGTCACCGGTTTCCGGGGTGATCTCGGGCGATCCGTCGAGGTGCAACAGGAGCAGGTTCCGCGGCGGACGTCCCACGTTGTGGACTTTCGACACCGTTTCCTGGCCGCGGTAGCAGCCCTTCGCGACGTGCGCGGCCGAGCCGACCCAGCCGACCTCGTGCGGGATCGTGCGGTCGTCGGTGTCGACGCCCAGCCGCGGCCGCACCGACTCGACGCGCAGCGCGTCGAACACCCAGCTGCCCGCCGCCCGCGCGCCCGCGTCGGTGAGCCGCTTCCACCAGTCCGCGAGCGCCTCGCGCGGCACCGCCAGGTCGACGCTCGACCGGCCGGGCCACGGCATCCGCCGCGCGAACCCGCCACCCGGCAGCGCCGCCACCGCGTACGGTTCCGGGCCGACCTCGGCGCCGGCCGCGCTCAGCACGCGCTCGGCGTCCGGGCCGAGCACGGTGAGCAGCGCGAGCTCGCCGGTCGCGTCCCGGATGTCCACCTTGGACCAGAACTTCATCGCCTCGAGGTACTCGCGAAGCGTCTGCGGGCCGCCCTTGGGCAGCGCGCTCGTCACGCTCGGACCGGGGTCGGTGTCGAGGTACACCGTGCCGTCGAGGTGCGCCAGCACCATGTGCGTCTCCACGCGGCCCTGGCTGTCGAGGACCAGCGCCTCGGTGCCGGAGCCCTCGGCCAGCCCGGTCACGTGCTGCGAGATCACCAGGTGCAGCCACGACAGCCGGTCTTCGCCGGTCACGGCGAGGAACTCGCGGTGCGACCGGTCGATCACGACCACGCTGCGCGAGGCCGTCCGCTGCTCCGCGAACGGGTCTCCCCAATGCCAGGGGACGCCGGCTTCGGGGTGGTCGTCAGGGGAAGGGATCGATCGGGGCACGTCCAGCAGCGGCGAGCGGTACGGCATACCGTCCAGCCTAGGTGAGTACTGTGTCCTCCGTGCGCGTGCTCGTCTTCCTGGACGGAACCCCGGCCGACCCCGACGTGGCCCAGATCAAGGTCGACGACCTCGGGCTGATGCGCGGCGACGGCGTCTTCGAGACGATCCTCGTCGTCGACGGCAAGCCCCGTGAGCTCCGGCCGCACCTCGAGCGGCTGGCCCGTTCGGCCGCCATGCTCGACCTGCCCGAGCCCGACCTCGCGGCCTGGGAACGGGTCGTTGCCCTGGTGCTCGAAAGGTGGACCGGCAGCCCCGAAATGGTGCTGAAGCTGGTGTACACGAGGGGATCCGACGGCGACCCGGCCGCGGTGCCGACCGGCTTCGCGCTCGGTTCGGAGGTCGCGCCGTCGATCATCAAGGCGCGCGCCGAAGGCGTCGCCGCGATCACCCTCGAACGCGGTTTCCCGCCGGATCTCGCCGAGCGCGCGCCGTGGCTGCTGCTCGGGGCGAAGCCGTTGTCGTACGCGGTGAACATGGCCGCGGTGCGGGAGGCGGGCCGCCGCGGTGCCGAAGATGTGATTTTCACCGCGGCCGACGGTTCGGTGTTCGAAGGGCCGACGTCGACCGTCGTGCTCGCGAAGGGCCGCACGCTCTACACCCCGCCGTCGAGCATCGGGATCCTGCCGGGCACCACCCAGGCCGCGGTGTTCCGCGGCGCCGAGAAGACGGGCTGGGCGGTCAAGGTGGAGCCGCTGACCGTGCGCGACCTCGTCGAGGGCGACGGTGTGTTCATGGCCTCCAGCGTCCGCAAGCTGACCCGCGTGCACACGCTGGACGGCGAGCGGCTGCCCGATTCCGAAGCGGTGTACGCCGAGCTCGTCGCGGCCTACGAAGCCGAGTACGCCTGACCCTGGGTGATCCGGACGACCGCGGGCGCGACCTCTTCGGCCCGGTAGGCGGCGATCTTGTGGTGGCCGTCGATGATCAGCTCGCGTTCGCCGCCGGCCAGCACCACCGCGACCGGCCGGTGCCCGGTGCGGATCGCGGTCCGGTAGTAGCCGACGCGGGCCTCGTCCGACGGCGGCCAGGCGTCGGTCGGCGTGAGCAGCTGGTCATCCGGCAGCCGTTCCGGGCCGCTCACCCGGTAGTCGCCGTCGACGAGCAGGTCGAGGACCGGTCCGAGCGTGGTGGCCAGCGGACGGCGCAGCTGCCCGGTGGCCAGCGCGATCCGCAGCGACTGCGGCAGCTCCGCCCGCGCCCGCGCGTTCACGTCGAGGAAGCCCGTGCCACCGCTGATCGTCACCTGTTCCACGTTTATGAGGACGGGCGACGGCGCGCCAAGGTTCCAGCCCCTACCCGGACGGGTGCACCGGGTGATGCGGGTCTCACCCGCGCGGCGGTGCGCCTTGCTCAGGACGGCCGGAACCGGATTCGGGTACCCGGCCGAGCCTGCGCGAGGGCGCTCAACGCGGCCGTTCCGACGACGGCGGCGACCGGGTAGCCGCCGGTGGTGGGGTGGTCGGCGAGGAACACCACCGGCAGCCCGCTCGGCGGCACCTGGATCGCGCCGGTGACGACGCCCTCGCTGGGCAGCTCTCCGTCGACGGCCCGGCGCAGCGGCGTCCCGTCCAGGCGCAGGCCGACGCGGTTCGACTCGGCCGTCACCGTCCACCCCGCCGAGAGGCCGCCTGCCGGAGCGTCGATCCAGTCGTCGCGGGGGCCGAGCGTCACGGGCACCACGAGCTCACCCGGCGCCCGCACCGGCACGACGACGTCCGCGCCCGCGGGGATTCCGGGCTCGCCGAGCGGAAGGACGTCTCCGGCGCGCAACGGCGGCGGCCCGATGCCGGACAGGACGTCCCGGGACCGGCTGCCCAGCACCGGGTCGACCGCGATGCCGCCGGAGACGGCGAGGTAGCAGCGCAGGCCCGTCGACGGGGTGCCCAGCGCCAGCGTCCGGCCCGCGCGGACCGCCAGTGGCGCGTGGGAGCCGGCGGGACGGCCGTCGACCCGGACGTCGACCGCCGGGCCGGTGACCGCGACCGTCACCGCGGACGTGAACCGCACGGAGAGGCCACCGAGCAGGGCTTCGATCCCGGCGGCGTCCTCGGGGTTGCCGACGAGCCGGTTCGCCAGCCGCAGCGAAGCGGTGTCGAGGGCTCCCGAAGGCGCAACCCCCAGGTGGGCGTAGCCGGGCCGGCCCAGGTCCTCGACCAGCGCGTACCGCCCGGGGTCGAGCACTTCCAGGCTCCTCACCGGACGCTCCGGAAGCGGACGCGGTCCCCCGGCGCGAACAACGCGGGCGGGTCCGCGTGGGGGTCGAACAGCGTCGCCTGCGTGTGCCCGAGCAGCCGCCAGCCGCCCGGTGACTCGCGGGGGTAGACGCCGGTGAACTCGCCGGCGAGCCCGACCGACCCGGCCGGGACGCGGGTCCGCGGCGACTCCAGGCGCGGCTGCCGGAGCTGCGGGGGAAGCCCGGTCAGGTAGCCGAAACCGGGGGCGAACCCGGTGAACGCGACCGTGTAGACGGCTTCGGTGTGCATCGAGACGACGGCGCCGGGTGAAACTCCGGCGTCGGCGGCGATCCGGGCCAGGTCCTCGCCGTCGTAGCGGACGTCGAGGGTCACTTCCCGGGGCTCGTCCGCGGGCGGGTGCGCGAGATCGGCGTCTTCGAGCAGGGCCCGCACGGCCGCGACACCGCCGACGACGAGCAGGCTGCGCGCGCCCGGCACGAGGTCGACGACCGCGGGCGGGCGCGCGGCCAGCACGGTGGCATGGGCGGCCCGCATCCGGTCCAGCGAATCGCAGTCGAGGAGGGCGGCGTCCTCGCCACACCGCCGCCAGCGCACGGCGTCAGCCGACGACGCGGTGCAGCAGCGCCGAGGTGTGCGGCTGCATCTCCTGGCCCACCATCGCCCGCTCCTCGACGTAGCCGAGGGAGCCTTCGATCAGGCCGTACAGGCGCTGGGCCGCGGTGACGTCCTTGGCCGTGGCCGTGCGGATCACCGCGTCGGTGCCGAGTTCCCAGGACGTCTGGTTGCGGGGCTTGCCGTAGTACAGCTCGACGATGCCGGTGTTGTGCGTGAGCAGCAGCTCGATCGTGTCGTCCGCCTGCGGCCGCCAGAACCCGGACTCGCGGGCGGCGGGGCGGATGACGTTGCCGTCGTCGTCCAGCAGCCACGCGCGGGACTCGTGGATCAGGAACGGACGGCCGTCGTGGGAGATCGTCAGCTGCTGCGCGAACTTGCGGGGGCCGTCGATGGTCGGGTAGTCGACCTCGCCCTCACCGCGCCAGACGCCGACGAGCGGCAGCAGCGCGAGGCAGGCGTCGTTGAGGTTCGGCCCCTCACGCAGGTTCGCGGTGTCATTCGGAATGGGCAGGTCGTCCCACAGCGGGAGGTTGCGGGAGCGGGTGCTCTCCGCGCGCCTCTCCGCTGCCACGATGGCTTCGTCGCCGCTGGCGGTCATGGGTCAGCGCTGGTCCGCGTACAGCCGGTAGACGACGTACACGGCGAACCAGGTGATCGCGATGCCGGCGAGGACCAGCAGAGTCGTAAAGAAGGCTTCCACGCCCCGCAGAATAGTCCGCCCGGTCCCGGACGGCCCTGCGCAGGGTCGCCGCGGTGAGCACAGTCACCCGGCCGGAACACCGCGAAGGCCTCCCTGCCGGAGCAGGAAGGCCTTCGCGGGTGAACCGGAACTCAGCCGACCGAGATGGCCAGCTGGTGCAGGCCGGGGCCCTCGGCGGTGACCGAGGCTTCGCCGTTGCCGGAGCGGTGCAGCGCGCGCACCGTCCACTCGCCCGGCGCCGCGTAGAAGCGGAAGTCGCCGTCGGCCGACGAGACGACCTCGCCGGTGAAGTCGCCGCCGCCGTCGAGGAGCCGGACGAACGCGCCGCCGACCGGCCCGTTCGCGCCCGTCACCTTGCCGGCCAGCACGACCTGGCCGCGCGTGTCGTAGTCCGCCGGCGTGGCCTCCTGGACCGGTGCGCCGCAGCTGTCGTCAACCGCCATCACTTGGCTCCCAACTCGACCGGCACGCCGACGAGCGAGCCGTATTCCGTCCATGAACCGTCGTAGTTCTTGACGTCCTCGTAGCCCAGCAGCTCGTGGAGCGCGAACCACGCGATCGAGGAGCGCTCGCCGATGCGGCAGTAGGCGATGGTGCCCTTGCCCTCGTCGATGCCCTCGTCCTTGTACAGCTCCTTGATCTCTTCCTCGGTCTTGAAGGTGCCGTCCTCGTTGGCGACCTTCGCCCACGGCACGTTCAGCGCGCCGGGGATGTGGCCGGGAACCTGGGACTGCTCCTGCGGCAGGTGCGCCGGGGCGAGCAGCTTGCCGGAGAACTCGTCCGGGGAACGCACGTCGACGAAGTTCTTCGACCCGATCGACTGGACGACCTCGTCGCGGAAGGCACGCAGCGAGAGGTCCTGGTCCTGGGCCCGGTACTCGGTGCGGTCGCGCTTGACCTCGTCGGAGTTCAGCTCACGGCCGTCGAGCTCCCACTTCTTGCGGCCGCCGTCGAGCAGCTTGACGTTCTCGTGGCCGTACAGCTTGAAGTACCAGTACGCGTACGCGGCGAACCAGTTGTTGTTGCCGCCGTAGAGGATCACGAGGTCGTCGTTGGAGATGCCCTTCTCCGAGAGGAGCTTCTCGAAGCCCTCCTTGGAGACGAAGTCGCGGCGCACCCCGTCCTGCAGGTCCTTCCGCCAGTCGAACTTCACCGCGCCCCGGATGTGGCCGGCGTCGTAGGCGGTGGTGTCCTCGTCGACCTCGGCGAACACGACGCCGGGGGTGTCCAGGTTCTCCTCGGCCCACTGGGTGGTGACCAGGACGTCTTCACGGCTCATGAGAACAGAACTCTCTTTCTGGGTTGGACTTCAGGACGACGCGCGGGCGGGGCTGAAGCGTTTGATCAGCAAGTACATTTCGCAGCCGAGGCAGAAGTTGAAAGCCGCGTTGAGGAAGGCCGCGAACAGCGCGAACGCCGTCGCGACGATGCCGAGCGGGGTGATCCCCACGGCGAAGCCGATCGTGCCGACCAGGGCGAACACGAACCCCACGGCCTGCGCGAACCGCAGCGGCGCCGCGTCCTCGCGCTCCGACGTCGGGCCGAGGCGCGGGGCGACCAGCGCCCGGTAGACGATCGAGTACGGCGCCGCCTTGAAGCCGGCGAACGCGCCGATGGCGAACACAACGGTCTGGACGGCCAGCAGCGGCCACCACTCGGTGACCAGGACGACCGCGAGCACGATCGTGGTCAGGATGGCGGCGAACCGCGGGCCTCGCGGGTCGACGGCCGGTCCGGCGGACATGCGTTCCTCCAGCTGGAGCTCCAGGGGGTGCGTGCGAACGGCACGCGTCAGCGGCATCAGGGCTGGTGGGGACCGGATCGAACGGTTCAGTGCCGGTCGGACTGAACGCGACACAGGCTGCTGCGGACGCGGCAGAGGTCGACTGCGCGCCGCTGCGTCAAGAAGAAGGTGGTCAGCCCGGTCACGGGTGCGAGGGTACCCAGAGCTCCCTCAGAGTGGGAACCACGTTCATACCTTGGGACGATTCCCGATTTCTGGGACAACGCCCTGGTCAAGGCGTCCGAGAAGGGAGATGCGGCCGCAGGGCGGCGAGCAGTTCCGGGCCCTGGGGGACGCCGCCGACGCGCAGGAGCTCCCGGCCGTCCGGGGTGAGCGCGATCGTGGTCGGTGTCCGCAGCACGGACAGCGACTGCGCGACCTCCGGCTGGTTCGTCACGTCGAGTTCGACGTGGTGCAGGCCGGGCGTTCGCTCGGCCAGCGGCGCGAGCACGGCCTTCGCGTGCCGGCAGGGCGCGCAGAAGGTGGTGGAGATCTGGACCAGCGTCACCGCGGACGCCGGGTCGAGCGCGGCGGTGACGGGGGCGGGCAGCTCACGCGCGGGTTTGGCGTCGCGCACCCGGCCGTTCCGGGCCTTGAGCAGCGCGCCGGCGGCCGCCGCGGCCACCAGCGTCGCCACGAGCACCCACAGCCCCGTCACCGGCCGCTCCCTACTTGCTCAGGTCCGCGAAGGACACGTTCGCCGCCTTGCCCTTGATCGTCACCGATCCGCTCTGCACCCGCACGCCGGTCGGGGTGACCGACAGCGGCAGGTCCCTCGTGCTGATCGACGCGTTGAAGTTCGGCATCAGCGCCTTCTGCACCGCCGCGGGGACCACGGTGGTCTCCTGGTCGTTCCCGAACTGCAGCCGCTTGGGGAGGAAGTTGATCGTTCCCTTCGCGGAGTCGGCCTCGATCATCGCGAAGCAGAAGATTTCCAGATCCTTGCCCGCGAACGGAAGGTGTCCCGAAATGCGGACACCGGTGCTCGACTCGTCCTGCTCGGCCTGGCCCTCGGTGGTCTTCGTCGTGGTCGGCGCCGGTTCGCTCTGCCCGCTGTCGCCGTTCTGGACGTACTCCGAAGTCGACGGCTCGATCCGCAGGTCCTTGATCTTGTCCAGCGGGGACAGGCGCGCCAGGTCGGCGGCTTTGATGGTGACCGAACCGGTCAGCCTGCCGATGGTGATCGCCTTCGTGTTGCCGTTCGTGATGTCGGACAGCGGCGCCTTGACGTCTTCGAGCTCGGCGTTCACCGCGACGTCCTGCAGCTTGTTCGCGACCGGGAGGCCGGCGGCGGACACGCTGATGTGACTGTAGTCACCGCCCAGCGCCTGCGTGAGGAACGGGAAACCGTGGATCGTCACCGACGGGTCGTCGTTCAGCTGCAGCTGCGTGCGGGCCTTCTGCGAGATCATGTGCTCGGCGTACGCGGCGGCCCCGAAATCGGCGCCGACCAGCAGCAGCACCAGGACCACCAGTGCGATCACCCAGCGCCGGGCGCGGCGGCCGCGGCGTCGTGCGTCCGGCCTCGGTGCGGGCCGGTCGTCCCGGGTCACGGGCCTGCTCACCATCGCGTCCGTACTCCTGTTCTTCGGGGACACCCGGATTCCTCCAGGTGTGATCGATCCAGCAAGGGTTAGGTGCCCGGCCGTTCAGCCGCTATTCTCACTTAGCACCGACCACTGCCGCTGTGCGGCGACGACTCGAGAAGGCGGTGCGGCTGATGAGCCTGGACCTTCTGGTACTGACTGCGGAGGCCGACGCCACCTCGGTGCTTCCCGCGCTGGACCTGCTGCCGCACACCGTACGCGTCCGCGCTCCCGAGGTGACGGCCCTGCTCGACGCGGGCCACCGTGACGTGATCCTCCTCGACGCCCGCAGCGACCTGGCCTCGGCGAAGAGCCTCTGCCGCCTGCTCAAGGGCACCGGCGAGGACGAGGCGGCCACGCCGATCATCGCGGTCGTCGGCGAAGGTGGGCTCGTCGCCGTCAGCGCCGAGTGGCGCACCGACGACATCCTGCTCCCGACCGCCGGCCCGGCCGAGGTCGACGCCCGGCTGCGGCTGGTCACGACCCGCGACGGTGGTTCCCAGCAGGTCGACGCCGAGCTTCGGGTCGGCGAGCTGGTGATCGACGAGGCGACCTACACCGCGCGCCTGCGCAAGCGCACCCTCGAGCTCACCTACAAGGAGTTCGAGCTGCTCAAGTACCTCGCGCAGCACGCGGGCCGGGTGTTCACCCGCGCCCAGCTGCTGCAGGAGGTCTGGGGCTACGACTTCTTCGGTGGCACCCGCACGGTCGACGTGCACGTCCGGCGGCTGCGCGCCAAGCTCGGGCCGGAGCACGAGCAGATGATCGGCACCGTGCGCAACGTCGGCTACAAGTTCGAGCGGCCGGCCAAGAGCGGCGCCCCGCGTCCGGGCGTGCCCGCGCAGGCGACCGCCGAGTCCCCGGCCGAGACTGCCGAACTCACCCACTAGATCCCCCTTCCGCGCACTGAAGACGTCCCGCACAGCCTTCGCGTTGCGTCCGTCACGGGTACGGTCGCAGGGTGAGCGGAGACGGCGAGTGGCGCCAGGAACTGGACGACCGGCAACTCGAGGACGTGCGCCGGCTGCTGCTGGCCGTGCGCGAAGCCGACGGGGGGCCCGAGGTCGAACCGGCGGGCGCGCTGCCCGGCGAGTTCGACGGCGGTGAGCACCTCGTCGCCTGCGTCGAGGACGAAGTCGTCGGCTACGCGCACCTCGACACCACCGGCGACTCCTTCGGGCACCAGGTCGCCGAGCTGTTCGTGCACCCTGCCCATCGCAACCGCGGCTACGGCGCGAAGCTGCTTCACGCGCTCGACGAGCGCGCCGCGGTCGGCTTCCGGGTCTGGGCGCACGGCGACCACCCGGCCGCGCAGCGGCTGGCCCGGGCGGCCGGCCTGGAGCGCAAGCGCGAGCTGCTGATCCTGCAGGTCGACGTCGAAGGCTCGGACTGGCCGGAGCCGATCCTGCGCGACGGCGTCTCGCTGCGGACGTTCGTGCCGGGGCAGGACGAGGACGCCGTCGTGCGGGTCAACGCGCGGGCCTTCGACTGGCACCCCGAGCAGGGCGCCCTGACCGCCGATGACATCCGTGCCGACGAAGCACGTCCCTGGTTCGACGCCGACGGCTTCTTCCTCGCCGAAGAAAAGGACGAGGTGATCGGCTTCCACTGGACGAAGGTGCACGAACCGACGCCCGGCCGGTTCGGCGGCGAGCGCGTCGGCGAGGTGTACGTCGTCGGCGTCGACCCGGCCGCGCAGGGTGGCGGGCTCGGGCGGGCGCTCACGCTCGCCGGGCTGCGGTACCTCGCGGGCCGCGGGCTGCGGAAGATCATCCTGTACGTCGAGGGCGACAACGCGGCGGCGCTGGCGGTCTACACCAAGCTCGGGTTCACGCCTCACGAAACCGACGTCCAGTACGGTCGGTGACCACGGTCGACGCCCTGCGAGCACGTCGTCACTGACGGCATACACGCAGGTCACGGCCCGGACACGGCGACCTCTCGGGGTAGTAGCACTGCTCACATCCGGGGGTCTGTTCACTTTGCGTTCATTTGTTCACGGCCGACCGTCCATCAGCGCTGCCTAATGTCCGGTTCCGGCACGGCGACATCGCCGCGGCCGAACCGGTGAAGCTCCTGATGGAGGAAACAGCAGTGAAGATCATGCGGCCCCTGAGCGCGGTCGGCATCGTGGCGAGCGCCGCTCTCGTGCTCGCTGCCTGTGGCACCGACCCCGCGGCGTCCAACAGCAGCGGCTCGAGCTCCGCTGCTGCCCCCGCCGCGACCGAGAGCGCCGACGTCCAGTGCGGTGGCAAGAGCCCGCTGTCCGCGGAAGGTTCGTCGGCGCAGAAGAACGCGATCGACATCTTCACGCAGCAGTACGGCAAGAAGTGCTCGGGCCAGCAGGTCAACTACAACCCGAGCGGTTCGGGTGCGGGCGTCAAGCAGTTCAACGCCAACCAGATCGACTTCGGCGGCTCGGACTCGCCGATCAAGGACGCCGACGCCGAGGCCGCCAAGGCCCGCTGCGCCAGCGACGCCTGGAACATCCCGCTCGTGGTCGGCCCGATCGCGGTCGCCTACAAGCTGTCCGGTGTGGACAAGCTGACGCTGACCCCGTCGGTCACCGCCAAGATCTTCAGCGGCGGCATCACCAAGTGGAACGACCCGGCCATCAAGGCGGTCAAGGGCAACGAGAGCCTGAACCTGCCGGACAAGGCCATCCAGGTCGTGTCCCGCGCCGACGAGTCGGGCACCACCGACAACTTCCAGAAGTACCTGGGCGCGGCCGCCAAGGCCGACTGGACCAAGGGTGCCGGCAAGAAGTTCAACGGCGGCGTCGGCAACGGTGCGCAGGGCTCCAACGGCGTCGCGACCGCGGTGAAGGCCTCCGACGGCGGCATCACCTACGTCGAGGGCGCGTTCGCCAAGGACGGCCTGACCGCCGCCCTGATCGACAGCGGTTCCGGCGGGGTCGAGCTCACCTCGGCGAACGTGGCCAAGTCCCTGGACGCGGCGAAGTTCCTCAAGGAGGGCTCGAACGACCTCGCGCTCGACCTCAACGGCATCTACGCCAGCAACACCCCGGGTGCCTACCCGCTGCTGCTGACGACCTACGAGATCGTCTGCTCGAAGTACGCGAACCCGGACGTCGCCAAGGCCGTCAAGGCGTTCCTGACGGTGGCCGCGACCGACGGCCAGCAGCCGCTGTCCGCCAAGGGCTACGTGCCGATCCCGCAGTCGCTGCAGACCAAGGTCCTGGCCGCGGTCAAGGCCATCTCCTGACCGGTTGCGACAGTTCACTGAAGTGATAGAGGCTGGACACACCTGTCGATGAGCGAGTCAAGCTCGACGCGAACGCCCACCGGCGACCCCGGTGGGCGTTCGTCGTCCGCCACAACGCCCCCGGAGGATCCGATTTCGGAGCAACGAGCCTCGACGGCGGCGCCGGAGCCGCCCGCGAGCGAGAAACCGAAGAAGGTGCGGCCCGGTGACCGCATCTTCCAGAACCTGACCACCGGGGCCGGGATCTTCGTCGTCGGCCTGATCGGCCTGATCGGGCTCTTCCTGCTCATCCAGGCGATCCCGGCGCTGAAGGCCGACAAGGTCAACTTCCTGACCAACCACGGCTGGACGACCAGCGACCCGGCGAACATGGCGTTCGGCATCCTCGACCTGCTCGAGGTCACGGTGGCGACGTCGCTCGTGGCGCTGGTCATCGCGATGCCGGTGTCGCTCGGCATCGCGCTGTTCCTGACCCAGTACGCGCCCCCGCGGCTCGCGCGGCCGTTCGGGTACATCATCGACCTGCTCGCCGCGGTGCCGTCGATCATCTTCGGCCTCTGGGGCATCCTCGTGTTCGCCCCGACGATCGAGCCGTTCGCGCAGTGGATCAACGAAACGTTCTCGTGGTTCCCGCTGCTGGCGCCCGGCAACGTCGCGCCGAGCGTGCGCGGCACGATCTTCACCGCCGGCATCGTGCTGGCCGTGATGATCCTGCCGATCATCACCTCGCTCTCGCGCGAGGTGTTCGAGCGGACGCCGACCCCGCACATCGAGGGCGCGCTGGCGCTCGGCGCCACCCGCTGGGAGGTCATCCGCACCACGGTGCTGCCGTTCGGCAAGGCCGGCTACGTCGGCGCGTCCATGCTCGGCCTCGGGCGCGCGCTGGGCGAGACGATCGCGCTGGCCGTCATCCTGCTCATCCCGCAGGGCAAGAACTTCGACTGGAGCCTCTTCGACGGCGGCGCGACCTTCGCGTCGAAGATCGCCGCGAACTACAGCGAGTTCAACAACGAGGTCTCGGCCGGCGCGTACATCGCGGCCGGCCTGGTGCTGTTCGTGCTCACCTTCGTCGTGAACTTCGCCGCGCGGTCCGTCATCGGCAAGAAGGGGGACTGACCATGTCCGTCACCTCGCTCGAAGCACCCGCGTCGACACCGGCGTTCCAGCAGGTCAGCCTGGCCCGCAAGGCCAAGAACGGCCTCGCCACCACGCTGGTCTGGCTCTCGTTCCTGATCGCCGTCGTCCCGCTGGTGTGGGTGCTCTACACCGTGGTCGCCAACGGCATCAAGCGCATCCCGTACAGCAACTGGTGGTCGCAGGACTTCGGGGACGTGCTGTCCGACGAGGTCGGCGGCGGCGTGCTGCACGCCATCATCGGCAGTCTGCTGCAGGGCCTCGTCTGCGCGATCATCGCGGTGCCGATCGGCATGCTCGTCGCGATCTACCTCGTCGAGTACGGCCGCGGCAAGCTCGCCAGGGCCACCACGTTCATGGTGGACATCCTCTCCGGTGTCCCGTCCATCGTGGCCGCGCTGTTCATCTACGCGCTGTGGATCACCACGCTCGGCCTGCCGCGCAGCGGGTTCGCCGTCTCGCTTTCCCTGGTGCTGCTGATGATCCCGGTGGTCGTCCGCTCGTCGGAGGAGATGCTGCGGATCGTCCCGGACGACCTGCGCGAGGCGTCGTACGCGCTGGGGGTGCCGAAGTGGAAGACGATCATGAAGATCGTGCTCCCGACGGCGCTGTCCGGCATCGTCGGCGGCGTCATGATGGCGCTGGCCCGCGTGATGGGCGAAACCGCGCCACTGCTGGTCCTGGTCGGCTACTCGGCCTACACGAACTGGGACATCTTCCACGGCGAACAGGCCGCGCTGCCGCTGCTGATGAACAACGAGCGCGTCAGCAACCCGATGGACCCGGGCACGGTCGGCTTCGACCGGATCTGGGGCGCGGCACTGACCCTGGTGCTCATCATCGCGCTGATCAACCTCCTCGCCACCGTGTTCGCGCGCCTCGTCGCCCCGAAGAAGAAGTGAGCTGTTCCTGATGGCCAAGCGAATCGACGTCAAGGACGTGGACATCTACTACGGCAAGTTCCACGCCGTGGACGGCGTCACCCTGTCGGTGCCGCCGCGCAACGTCACCGCGTTCATCGGCCCGTCGGGCTGCGGCAAGTCGACGGTGCTGCGCACGCTCAACCGCATGCACGAAGTGATCCCCGGCGCCCGCGTGGACGGCCAGGTACTGCTCGACGGCGAGGACATCTACGCGTCGGCGGTCGACCCGGTCCAGGTGCGCCGCACGATCGGCATGGTGTTCCAGCGCCCCAACCCGTTCCCGACGATGTCCATCAAGGACAACGTCGTCGCGGGCCTGAAGCTGGGTGGCACCAAGGGCAAGAAGACCCTCGACGACATCGCCGAGCGCGCCCTGCGCGGCGCGAACCTGTGGAACGAGGTCAAGGACCGCCTGAACAAGCCGGGCGGCGGGCTTTCGGGCGGTCAGCAGCAGCGGCTCTGCATCGCCCGCGCGATCGCGGTCCAGCCGGACGTGCTGCTGATGGACGAGCCGTGCTCGGCCCTGGACCCGATTTCCACGCTGGCGATCGAGGACCTGATCGGCGAGCTGAAGAAGGACTACACGATCGTCATCGTGACGCACAACATGCAGCAGGCGGCCCGGGTTTCCGACCAGACGGCGTTCTTCAACCTCGCCGGCGTCGGCCAGCCGGGCCGGCTGGTGGAGCTGAACGACACGGAGAAGATCTTCTCCAACCCGGACCAGAAGGCCACGGAGGACTACATTTCCGGCCGCTTCGGCTGAGCTGTCGTTGCTGCGGAAGGCCTTTCCCGCCCGTTCTCGGGGCCGGCGGGAAAGGCCTTCTTTTCGTCCAAAGTGGAGCAACAAGAAAGCCCCCGGCCGCGGCCGGGGGCTTTCTTCGTCAGTGCGGCTCAGATGC